>JBBRDN010000010.1:0-46278 GCA_038203875.1 Verrucomicrobiota bacterium | reverse complement strand
GGGGCTCCGGAAATCCGGCTGGGGCGGCGCGCACGGAGTGACGCGCCCTTCCGCACGCTGGTTCGGGGGCGGGGGGTGAGGCATCCGTCCTCTAAACACGGTCCGCGTCCAGGCTGCTCTCTATGGAACCTTCGCGGTGATTTCCGCGACCTGTTTCTCCAGATCACGCAGGCGCTTGATCATTTCGGGAAGCTGCTGGGCGGCGATCCACTGCCGTTTGGTCTGCTTGTCCGGTTGGGCGGGAATTCCTAGGACCGTTTCCTTGTCGCCGACATCGCGCATGACGCCGGACTTGGCGCCGACGGTGGCCTGGTTGCCGAGCTTGAGATGTCCCGCGATGCCGGACTGCGACGCGATAACGCAATACGCTCCCAACCGGGTGCTGCCAGCGAAGCCCACCTGTCCCATCACCAGGCAACGCGGCCCGATGACGACGTTGTGGGCGATGTGGACGAGGTTGTCGATCTTGGTGCCCTGGCCGATGACGGTCGCGCCGAGCGCGCCCCGGTCGATGGCGGAGTTGGCCCCGATCTCGACGTCGTCGTGGATGATGACGTTGCCGATCTGGAGAACCTTGTTGTGGCGCCCTTGGTCGAAGAAATAACCGTAGCCGTCGGAGCCGATGACCGTGCCGGCATGGATGGCGACGCGATTTCCAACCTGCGTGGCCTTGTAGAGAACGACGTTGGGGAACAGCCGCACATCGTCGCCGATGCGGCAGTCGCGGCCGACATGATTGCCGCCCATCAGGACTGTGCGGGCACCGATCTTCACTCCAGCTCCGATGACGCAGCCAGGCCCGATCTCGGCGGTGGGATCAACCTGCGCGGTTGCGGCGATCGTGACGGTGGAATGGATGCCCGACTGGACTTCGTCCGGTGGAAAGAAGAGCGGGAGCAGGCGCGCGTAGGCGGTGCGGGCGTTGGCAACGCGGATGACCGTCTTGGTGGTGGAGGCGAATGGTCCCGATACGAGAACGGCGCTGGCTGCGCTGGCTTCCGCGGCTGCGTAGTAGGTTTCCTTTTCCGCGAAGATCAGATCCCCGGCGCGTGCGTTCTCGGCCGTGGAGACGCCCGTCAGGGTGATCGAACCGTCGCCGATGAGTTCACCGCCGAGTTTCTCGGCGACCTGGGATGCAGTGAAGGCCATGGATGGAGTGGGTTGAAGTGACTTTGAAACCCTGACCCGGACAACTTCGTCCGGCAACCATCCCGACATGCGATCATCAGGCCCTGAGGCCAGATTTGAGGTCCCGCATGCCCACCATCTTCTGGGCGTCGACGTCCCAGACCTTGAGCCTGAGGCAGCGGGCGATGTCCCACGGGAGGAGGGACGTGGTCTTCGGAGCCTGGAGTTCGGGCAGTTCTCGGAGAACCTCAGGGAGGCGATAGAACGGGATTTTGGCGTTGAGATGGTGGATGTGGTGGTAGCCAATGTTGGCCGTGAACCACGCCATGACCTTGCTGGTGCGAAGGTAGCTCGACGACTCGAGGGCGGCCTTTTCATAGGTCCAGCCGGCGTTGTCGCTGAAGGACACTCCCGGGAAGTTGTGCTGTGCGTAGAAAAGATAGCTGCCGATGCTGTGGGCGATGAGGTGGGGAATGGTCTGACCAAGGATCAATGCCGTCCAACCGCCGAACAGGTAGAGCCCGACTCCGATGGCGATGTGCAGGATGAGGGACACGATGCAGTCGGCGTGTTTTTTGGGATCGTTCAGGAACGGGTTGATGCACATGCCGTAGATGAACATGAAGACGTAGCCGAACATGATCGTCAGCGGATGGCGGATGAACAGGTAGCCGAGACGGCGGCCGGGCGAACTCTTTAGGAACTGGTCCTTCGTCATGATCGGAAACGAGCCGATGTGGGCGCCCCGAAGCTTGGAGTTGTGGTTGTGGTGGTGGTTGTGCGAGCTCCGCCAGACGCTGCTTGCGCTCAGCGAGAACATACCGAACACCCGCATCAAACCTTCGGCGGCTTTGGACCTTGGCAGGATCGCGTGGTGCTGCTGGTCGTGGTAGATGACAAAGAATCGGAGGATCAGCAGGCCCATCAGCACGCTGCTGGCGATCCGCAGCCCGATATGGATGTCCAGCACCGTTCCGACGAAGGCGGCCACGAGGAGCGCCAATGTCGACAAAATGCACCACCAACTCCTAAGGGTGTCGTCTTTCGCGTAGATCTTGGTCGCCAAGATCAGTTCCTGTCCGGTTTTCATTTGTTTTTGAGGATGGAAGGGTTGTTGAAGGGAATTCCTTTGTCCACGGGTAGTTTTTGTCCGGAAGTGGATTTTCCGAGTCCGATCTTGTGGTCGTCGGGCAGCCGCGTGTTTACGCGACGGTGTCCGGCTGCTAAAGAAACGGGTCGATGGCCGCTCCACTTTTGTCCGTGGCAGTCCGCATCCAAGTCCCTCCGGTGTCACTCGCCAAGGTCGACTTTGCGGGCGCGTCGTCCCCGGAATGGCTGGTGCTGGCCGTCGTTGTCGTCGTCGTTCTAGCCGCGGCCGTGGCGGCATTGCTGGCGCGGAATCGTCGCCGGTTCGAGGCGTCGAACGCGGCCTTACGCGAGAACCAGCAGCTGCTGGCCTCCATCACCGACAACATCGCGGAGGCGATCTATCGGACGGAACCCAACGGACGGCTCGTCTTCGTCAACCGCGCCTACCTGCGGCTATTCGGCTACGAGACGATCGAGGAGCTGAACGCGCTTCCCCGCGAGCGTCTCTACGCGAAGAAGGAGGACCGCCTCCATCTCCTGCGACAACTCGAGGAGAAGGCCACGTTTGCCAACGAGGAGCTTGAGTTCGTGCGGAAGGACGGCTCGAGGTTCTGGGGCCTGATCAGCAGCACCGCCACGCGCGATGGGGCGGGCCGGCCGGTGTTCTTCGACGGGATCATTTCCGACGTGACGGAACGAAAGCTGGCCGAGACGAAGATCCTGGACCTGAACCAGTCACTTGAAGTCCGGATCAGCGAACGCACCGCGGAACTCAGCGCCAGCGAAGCGCGTTTGCGGACGCTGGTCGACCATGCACCCGAGGCGATCGTCGTGTTCGACGACGACACCGGGCGCTTCATCCAGTGCAACGAAAACGCCCTCCGCCTCTACGGGTTCTCCGAGCCGGAAATGCTGCGGGTGGGATTTGCCGACGTGAGCCCGGACCAGCAGCCCGACGGGCACCGGTCGATCGAACTCGCCCGGCAACGGGTGCGGGAAGCCTTGTCTGGCGAGGCGCCCGTCTTCGAGTGGGTTCAGCGGCATTCCTCGGGCCGGCTTTTCTCATGCGAGGTCCGTCTGGTCCGGCTTCCGGCCGAGGGCCGGCATCTCATCCGCGGAAGCATCATCGACAACACCGAGCGCCACCGCCGGGAACGCATCCAGCAGGCCACTTACCAGATCTCCGAGGCCGTCAACGCCGCCCAGGACCTGGAAAGTCTCTACCCGCGCATCCACGCCATCATCCGCGGGCTGATGGAGGCCGACAATTTCTACATCGCGCTCTACGACGATCGGACCGAGCGGGTCAGCTTTCCGTATTGGGTCGATGAAAAGGACCTTCGCCCTGCGCCCGCGGCGTTGAACGCCGGTTTGACCAGTTGGGTCATCCGCAGCGGAAAACCCATCCTCTTCAGCCGGGCGGCCAACTCCCTCGGGCACGCGGCCTCCGGTTCGGATGACGAGCCCTACGTGGAGTCCGGCACACCCGCGGCGGTCCGGATCGGCGCGCCGATGAAGACCGGCGGTCGTATCCTCGGCGTGATCGCCGTGCAGCATTACGAGGACGATTCGGTCTATGGCGACGACGACAAGCAGATGCTGACCTTCGTGGCCGAACAGACAGCCTGGGCCATCGAGCGAAAGCGGGCCGAGCGTGCCCTGCGCGAATCGGAGGAGAAACACCGCGTGCTCTTTGAAGCCTCGGCGCAGGGCGTGATGCTCCTCAGCGGCGAGCAGCTTCTGGAGGTCAATCCCGCCGCCGTCCGCATCCTCGGCTTCCAGAGCCCCGACCAGCTTGTCGGCCTCAACCCGCTCGACCTCACGGCGCTTTCGCCCGAGGAAAACGCCCAGCCGACGGGCCTCGCCAGGCTGAAGGTCCAGGAGTGTATCCATGAAGGGTCTTCCCGCTTCGAATGGGCGGCGCGGACGCCCGCCGGCGCGGACATCGCCCTGGAGATCATCCTTACCCGCATCCCGACTTCCGAAGGCTTCATCATCCAGGCGGTGGTAAACGACATCACCGACCGCAAACGCGCGCAGGACGAACTGCTGAAGGCGCTGGCCCACGAAAAGGAGCTCGGCCTGCTGAAGACCAATTTCGTCTCGATGGTTTCCCACGAGTTCCGCACGCCCCTGGGAATCATCCTCTCGTCCACACAGATCCTCACCGACTACCACGAGGAGCTCGCCGCCGACGAACGCGCCGATCAGCTCGCCTCCATCCACAAGAATGTCCGCCGCATGGCCGGCCTGATCGACGAGGTGCTGCTTCTCGGCCGTGTCGAGGCCGGCCGGGTTGAGTTCAAGCCGGAGACAGTGGATCTCGCAGGGCTCTGCCGCCGGATGGCCGACGAGGTCGGCTCGTCGACGGATGCGCGGTGCCCGATCGTGCTGACGGCTCCGGTCGAGACCATCGACGTTTCGCTCGATGAACGACTGTTGAACCACGTCTTCACCAACATCCTCTCGAACGCCGTGAAGTATTCCCCGGCCGGCGCGCCGGTGCAGTTCCGCTGCGGGACCGACGGCGACGACGCCGTCTTCGTCGTGCAGGATGAAGGCGTGGGCATCCCCGATTCCGACCAGCCGTGGCTGTTCCAGGCGTTCCATCGCGGGCGCAACGTGGCGAACATCCCCGGCACCGGCCTCGGCCTCACCATCGTCAAACGCTGCGTCGAGCTCCATGGCGGCGACATCTCGATCGACAGCGCCGTCGGCCGTGGAACGACCGTGACGGTGCGCGTGCCGGCGCAGGCGCGACGGGTCAGGACGCTTGACCCGGGGATCGAAACAGCCGACAGGAAGGGCGCGACCGCATGAAGAAGATCCTCGTGATTGAAGATGAGCCCGAGATGCGGAGGAACCTCCTCACCATCCTCCGCCTCGAAAAGTTCGAGCCCGTCGGGGCCGAGAACGGCAAGACCGGCATCGCCCTCGCGAAATCGACGAAGCCGGACCTGATCCTGTGCGACGTGATGATGCCGGAGATCGACGGTTTCGGTGTCCTCAGGGCGCTCCGTGCGGATGCCGCGACCGCTTCGATCCCCTTTATTTTCCTCACTGCCAAAGGCGAGAAGATCGACGTCCGCAGCGGCATGAACCTCGGTGCGGACGACTACCTCGCGAAACCCGTCGACAAGACCGACCTGCTTTCCGCCATCACTTCCCGATTCACCAGGCAGCAGCAGCAGGTGCGGACTGACTTCAGGCCGAACTTCGATTCCTTCGAGCCGCTCTGTGTCCTCGGCCTGACGCCCCGCGTCGCCGAGGTGCTGCTCTGGGTGGCCCAGGGTAAGACCAACTCCGACATCGCCTCCATCCTCGGTGTTTCCGAGTCCACGGTGAAAAAGCACGTTCAGGAGATCTTCGAGAAGCTCGGTGTCGAGACCCGCAGCGCCGCGGCGCTGCGGGCGCTTGAGATCCTTGGATCGCGGGGCTGAGCCCTGCCGGGGTTTGCATCGCTTCGGGGAGCGGCCTAGCTTTCCAACGCCATGTTTCGATGCGCTCTCTGCCTTCTGCTGTTGCTCGTCGGTCTTCCCGCTTTTGGCCGCTCGGTGGGTTTGAACTCCAACGTCGTAGCGGTGGTTCAGATCCGCGAAAGCCGGCAGGACCAGGCCTTCGACATCGTCGGCGACGAACTCTACGTCCGGCAGAACGACGGCGATTGGAAGGTCAAGTCCATCGAGCCCAAGCTCACAACCGAACTGCTACGCGCCGAAGCCAATCGGCTGACGGCAGCAGGATCGGAGGCGCGGCTTCTCCTCTATGAATCCGGCAAGGATCGCAGCCGTGTGACCCGGCGCATTCTGACGCCCGAAGTGCTCGTGATCCATTCCGCGGAGGCGGGAGCGAAGGCGCTGAAAGCCCCGTCGGCCGATTCGCGTTTCAAGCCTTTGCCCCTGGCGGTTGATGGGATGAGTCTCTTCGAAGCGGTGGATCCGACCGGTGCTTTGGATCTGGCGACCCGGCTTAAGGCGCTCCCGGGCGTGCTGCGAGTGGAACCGCAGCTGGGCCGGTTCTATGAGACGGAGTTCATCCCGGACGATCCGCGTTTCGCGGCCCAGTGGCACCTCGACGTCCAGGCCGATGTGAATGCGCCGTTCGGTTCATTCGACATCAACGTCGTCGAGACCTGGGACACTTACCGGGGCGCGGGGATCACCATTGGCGTGATCGACTCGGGCATCGAGACATCCCATCCCGATCTCTCGGGGAACATGCTCGTCAATCTCGGCTACGACTATCTCCGGAACGTGCAGGACTCGAATCCGCAGTCGACCGCTTCCACGGAATCCCACGGCACGGCTGTCGCTGGACTCGTAGCCGCCGTCGGAAACAACGGCATCGGCGTGGCGGGAGTGGCGTTCGAGGCGAAGATCGCACCGTTCCGCCTGATAACGGGCATCGCGGTCACGGACAGCCAGGTGGCGAATGCCTTCCTCCATTCCAACGCCGTCATCCACATCAAGAACAACAGCTGGGGTGCCGGCACACGCGGCACCAACATCAACGCGCCATCCTCATTCCTCCAGGCGGCGATCGACTTCGGGGTCCAGTCGGGACGGGGTGGCAAGGGGACGATCATGGTTTTCTCCTCGGGCAACGACGGCGACACGTTGGACAACGTGAACTACAACACGCTGAAGACCTCCATCAGCTCCATCCCTGTCGCCGCCGCCAACGCCGCCGGCACGGTCGCGAGCTACAGCACGCCGGGCGCAGCGTTGGTGGTCGCGTCGCCCTCGGGCGATTTCACGAACCAGCGCCTGGTGACTACCGACAGGGTGGGCACGAACGGATACAATGCCTTCGCGCCCTCCGCCAATCCCAATGCCACCGCGAACTACGCGACCGACTTCAGCGGGACGTCCGGTTCCGCACCGATCGCGTCGGGCGTGATTGCCCTGATGCTGCAGGCGAATCCCAGCCTCGGTTGGCGCGACGTGCAGGAGATCCTCATCCGTTCCGCCCGTCGGCAGGGCGTTGGTTCCAACAGCACGGATTGGCAGACCAACTCCGCCGGACTCGCCTTCAACCACTCCCTCGGCGCCGGACTGATCGACGCGAGCAACGCCGTCCGCATGGCGCTCTCCTGGACAAACCTGCCGGTGGCCACCAGCCGGCAGCAGTCGTTTCCGGCGCTGATCAAGAATATCCCGGACAACACGGCCAACGGCATTACCAACACCGTAACTTTCTCCGGCGCGCCGCTCCGCGTGGAGCACGCCCGTATCCGCATGGATGTGACGCATCCGCGCCGTGGCGACTTGGAGATCGTCCTCGTTTCACCCGGCGGCATGCGTTCCAAGCTGGCCGAGAAACACAACGACCCCGGTGCCAACTGGCCCGACTGGATCTTCATGTCGCGCCGGCATTGGGGGGAGCTTTCCACCGGCACGTGGAAGCTCGAGGTGCGCGATCTGCAGACCGGAAACACCGGGCTGATCAACTGGCTGGAGATCGAGCTCCTCGGCGTTTCCGCCACCGGGTCGCAGATCGCCGGGAGCGCCTTCAGCGAAGCGGCCGGCGCTTCCAACGGCAATGGAACCGTCGAGCCCGGCGAGACGTTGGAAGAATCGTTGTCGATGCTGAACACCGGTTCCGTCGATCTGGTCGGCGCCACCGCCACCATCTCGGGCCCGGCGGGGATCACGTTTCTCCGGTCATCCACCACGTTCCCCACGATCCCCAGCGGGCAGACCGGCGCCGTCTCGCAGCCTTTCAGCTACAAGATTCCGAAAACCACTCCGTGCGGGACTCTCCTCTCCTTCACCCAGGTCGTGACCGCGGCGGGCAGCCAGTTGACCAACATCGTCAACCGCCTGCTTGGCGGCGTCTCGCAGACGAACGTCTGGACCGGCGGCAACAGTGGATTGTTCATCCCGGACCAGCAGACCGTCTTCGCGACCAACGTCATCAGCCTGCCGAGTTCTCCCGTCATCGAATCCGTAACGGCCGCGATCCGGCTTGATCACACCACGGTCGTGGATCTCGTCATCGGATTGCAGCATCCGGATGGCACCGAGGTCGTCCTCTTCAATCATCGCAGCGGTAACACCAACGACCTCGGCACGGGCACCTGCGGGGTCAACGACAGCAAGGTCCTGTTCAGCGACGCGGCGTCACAGCCCATCGCGGACATAGGGTTTCCGCACGTCGGCAGCTTCCGGCCGGAGGATCCGCTCGCCGGGTTCTACGGCAAACCGGCCAACGGCAGTTGGCGCCTCCGTCTCTCGGACGAATACTCCAACGACGTCGGAACGCTGCGTTGCTGGACGATCACGACGGTGACACGAGGGGTGTCCGGTTCCTGCACCGTCTACAACATCGGTCCGAGCGCGACCAACGTCTCTGTCGGCACCCAGTCGGGCGTGGCCGTGAACGGAGCATTGCTCGGGGCGGACGGAGACGGCGACGCCATCACCTTTGTCCGGACGGGCGATCCGGCGAACGGAACCGTCACGGCCTTCAACGCCTCCAGCGGCGCGTTCACCTATGCGCCGAACGCCGGGTTCAGCGGGACCGATTCGTTCACCTACGTGGCCAACGACGGATTCACCAACAGCGCGACGGCCACCGTGGCGATCTCGGTGGCGGGAGACGATTCGCCGTTCCGTTTCACCACCTTCAGCAAACCTTCCGGCGACGCCGTCAGCCTGACGCTGACGGGTTCGGTGAACCGGCCCTACATTCTCGAAGCCTCCACCAACCTGACCAACTGGGTTGCCATTCAGACGAACACTCCGGTTTCGTCGCCCTTCACCTTGAACGATCCTGCGGCTACGAATCTGCCCGTGCGCTTCTATCGCTTGAAGCGTTGAGGCGTCTCAGCGGTTGAATTGCGGATGGGTCTTCAGCTTCTCCCACGTCTCGGGATTCAACGGCGCCTGGCGGTGGATCGGCTCATGCATCGGTTCCGCCGCGCCGGAACGTTTCGCGCGGTCTAGCCAGCGCAGGTCGAGCGGCGCGGCGAGCAGTGACACGTGGTTCGCGGCGACGGTGGTTTCCTCCTTGTCCCCGATGGATTGCCCGGAGCCGACGTAGAATCCCGCCAGCAGGAACGAAACCCGGATCATGGTGGAACGCGAGTAGGTCGCCAGATTGCACGGGCGTGCCGGATCCAGATGCTGATGCAGCAGTGTCAGGAACGGCAGCGTCCACATCTCGGGATTCTTCCCGGGTGAACACGGATCAAAGAGGATGGCGTGCGGGGCCGGCCTGCCGGGCGCGGGAATTGCCAGGAGCGCGGGAATCTCGCTCAAGGTCGATGTCCAGTGGACCGGGCATTCGCCGATCTGGAACCGCGCTTCGCCCGTCGCGAGCAGGCTTTCGATGGCGGACTCGAATCCGCGGAAGTAGCCCAGCTCGATCCGGTGCTGGAAGCCGAACGCGAGCGCGCCCGCCGTGCGGTCGAAGCTGAGGACGCGGATGGGCCGGGGCCCGGAAGTCGCCGCGGCTTGGCTCAAGGCGTTGAGCGCAGCGCAGGCATTGGCGGCTCCGCCTAGGCCGATGTCCCAGATGACGAATTCGCCCTGGGTTTCGGAAAGCCGCTTCGCGAGTTGGAGCTGTTCGGCGTAGAGCGTGCGCGCTTCTTCGGCCGCGCCGACGACGGGATGGAACGTTTCCGCCGATGCGAGCGAGCGGATGCTGAACGCCCCGTATGGCAGATGGATGAGTTTGTATTCGACTGTCGTTTCCACGTCCGACGGACTCTACCGGATCGGGCGCGGGAACACTCGGAAGAACTGATCGCGGGATCAGCCTTTGAGGTCGAGGCAGACGACGTCGCCCTTGGCGTTGCGCAGGTAGAGCCTGCCATTGGCCAGCGCCGGCTGCGTCCAGGTCTTGCCGCCGAGGGCCTGGGTGCGTGCGAGGATCTCGGCCTTCTCCGGCGTGGCTTTGAGGATCGCCAGTTCGCCGTTGTCGCTGAGCACGATCAGCCGGGCGCCCGCCGCGATGACGCTGCCCTGTCCGAATCCGCCGAGGCTCCACTTGATCGCGCCGGTTTTGATGTCGACGCAGCGGAACTCCTGGTTCGCCCGCTTGTATCCGGCGGAATCATGGCCGTAGAGCACGTCGCCGATCGCGACCGCCGTGCAGGTGAAGGTTGAGAGGTTCATGTTCTTCCAGACCTGCTTCGGCTGGCCGGTGGAAAGGTCGAGCAATTCACCGCCGTCGTCGCCCGAGCTGATGAAGACTCCGGCCGAAGTGAGCACGGGATCGGAGCAATGGGTCTCATAGCCTTTGCCGAACGCGTGGCCGAAGAGGCGTTTTCCATCGGCGAGCCGGAAGCCGATGAGCTCCTTCTTCTGATGGGCCAGCACCACGTCCTCGCTGCGGACCTTGGTAACGACGGGAGTGTTGAAGCTGTTGTTCTCGCCCCCACCGGTGGACCAGATCTTCTTCCCCGAATCCTTCGCCAGCACAGTCGGGCCGTTGCCGAAGTTGAGGATTAACTTCTCGCCCACGATCAGCGGCGCTCCTGAAACGCCCCAGTCGCTCTTCGTCTTTCCGGCCGTTTGCTGGAGATCGACAGTCCACTTTATTCCGCCGGTCGCGCCGTCGAGGCAATGGACTTTGCCGCTCTTGCTCGCGGTGTAGACCGATCCGCCGTCGACCGTGGGTGTGGAATTGGGGCCGCCTTCATACATCTTCGGGTTGAGGGGCTCGGGGTAGGTGAAGCGCCAGAGTTCCTTCCCCGTGCCCGCGTCGAGGGCGACCACGAAGTCCTTGTCGCCGGCACCGCTTCCCATCGTGAACGCCCGCCCATCGGCGACGACCACGCCGGAGAAGCCGGTTCCGACCGACGCCTTCCACAATTGTTTCGGGCCGTCGGCTCCGAAGGCGGCCTTCCAGGCGGTCTCGGTGGAAATGCCGTCGTGCGTCGGCCCACGGCGTTGCGGCCAATCGGTTGCGCCGAGGGTCGAGGACGCGGCGAGCGAGAGGGCGAGGATCCGGGCGAACATAGGTTTCGTCAAAGCGGGCGGAAGCTAGCGGCTGAATTCAGGAATTCCAGTGGCAGATGGGCGGTGGCCTAATCTACGAGGGCCGGAGGCGTTTCAAGGATCACGCTTCCCGCGTCCCGATGCCGCTGCTACAACGCCGCGCATGATTGATCCGTTGCTGAAGCTTCTCCGTGACAACGCCGCCCTGAAGCCGTCCCAGTTGTCCGGTATGCTCGGGCTGCCCGAGGCCGAGATCGTGGCCAAGATCAAGGACTACGAGGCCGGACAGGTCATCCTCGGCTACCGCACCGTGCTCAACGAAGAGAAGCTCGGCATGGAACAGGTCAAGGCCGTCATCGAGGTGAAGATCACGCCCGAACGCGACGGCGGCTTCAACCGCGTCGCCGAACGCATCGCCAAGTATTCCGAGGTCACCTCCTGCTACCTCATGTCCGGCGGCTACGACCTGCTCGTGATCATCGAGGGCCGCAACCTCCGCGAGGTCGCCACCTTCGTCGCCGAGAAGCTCGCCACCATCCAGGGCGTCCTTTCGACCGGCACCCACTTCCTCCTGAAACCCTACAAGGAAGCCGGCGTGCTCATGAACCAGGAACGCAACGAGGAACGTCTCGCGGTCTCGCCCTGAACACCACCGGCATCGGGAATCCGGGATCAAGTATCCGGAATCCAGGTGCCTGATCCCTGATGCCATGTCCGAAGTCTATCGCCACAGCTACCGCGTGACCTACGCCGACTGCACCGTCGGCAACCACGTCTATTACGCGCGTTACCTCGACATCCTCGAAGCCGCCCGCGGCGAATTCTCCCGCTCGCTCGGCGCGCCGCTGCTCCAGTTACAGGAGTCGGACACGTTCTTCCCCGTCATCGAGGTTAACCTTCGCTACAAGGGCATGGCCCGCTACGACGACATGCTCACGGTGGAGGTGTGGCTGACCGAAGCCGGTAAAGTGCGGCTCAACTTCGCCTATCGCATCCTATGCGGCGACAAACTGCTGCTCGATGGATCCACCAGCCACGTCTGCACCGGGATGAACGAACGCCCCAAACGGTTGCCCGACGGAATCGCGGAAAAGCTCAAGCCGTTCGTGGCGGCGCCCGCTGCGGCATAGGGCGGGTCACTTAACCATCGCGTGCCGGCAGGCCAAGGCGGCCAATTCCTCCGGCAGCTCGTCGGCGAACGTTGGACGCACTGAGCCGTCGGGCAGGACAATTCCAAAGCCTTCGCCGAAGGCGGGGCCGTTCGCGACGCAGGCATCGGTATTGCCGTCCGCCAGTTGTTGGCGCGCCTTCGCCAACACACCTTCTCGGCCGCCGTCGACTTCGTATTTCCAGCCCACGATGCAGGCCTTGGGGAAGAGTCCGCGGAGCTGCGGCAGGATCTTCGGCGTGGGCACAAGTTCGGCGAAGAGGCGGCCCGTGCGGGTGGAGAACTTCCCGGAAAAAATCTCCGTCAAACCGTCCTCCGGGGTTCCGTCGAAGATGCGGCCAAATTTGAAGTCGCTCACCGCCGCCGCATGGAACAGGGCGTCGGCACCCGTCCTGGCATGGCGGATGAACGCCGCCTCCAGGTCTCGCGTGCTGAAAAAGTTTTCCACGACGACGTCTGCGACCGGAAGCGAGCAGGTCGCCGCTTCGCCCCGGAGCAGCACCACGTCGTGGCCTTGCGAGGCGAGATACGCGGCCAGTTGGGAACCGAGCTTGCCCGTGGAGAAATTGGTCAGACGCCGGACGTTGTCGAGCGGTTCACAGGTCGGGCCGGCGGTGACGATGCAACGCAGTCGCATGCGGGGAGCGTCATGTGGGCGACCGACGGAGGCAAGGTCGGGAACTGAGAGTCCCACCCCCGCGGGAGCCGGATCAAGCCCGCCGCCTCCGGTTGGTTCATCGGACCTTGGCTCCGTTCCGGGATTCGTCGGCGAGCGACCTGAGCATCTTGACCGCGGCATCGACGAGAATCTCGCCTCCGCCGGCGGCGCAGCGCGCGCTGACGGGTTCGTAGTTGCCCTCGGAGTAGGCGCGACGGTCGGGGATGTAGCCGATGCTGCCGTTGGCCAGTTCGGCGATCATCGTCTGGCGGAAAGGCGAGCGCTGTTTGATGGCAAGGCCGAGCTCGACGAAGACTTCGCCCGGCAGGCTCACCCAGGCGAGATCGTCGCCAAGCGCGAACACCTGCACTTCGACTTCCAGTGGTTTGCCTTCGCGTGCCGCGACATCGAGGACCTTGTAGGCGGTCACCAGTTTCATGAAGCCATCGCGGGTGGAGTCCTTCGCCGTGCGGACATCGATGCGAGCCGTCGCGATTTCATCCGGAGTCACGGAGGGAAGGGGGAGCTTGACGATCTGCGACCGCGCACGGAGTTGGGCCGGTTCGACGCTTCGAAGATTTTTTTCCGCCCGGAAGATGGCCCCGGCCAGCAACGTGCCGATGCGGTTGGCTTCCTCGGATCCCTTTTGTTCCCGGCCCCACGAGGTGTCGATGTGGTTGATGTTTCCGCAGGCTCCGTTGGCAAAAAGCGTCACGGCGGCCGGGCCGTGGTAGTCGGCCATCCGGCGGGCGAGGGCGCCGGGATAATCTGCTGAGACCAGGGCACCGCCCACGGTGTCGGGATGCATGGCGAAGTTCACGTAGACCGCGCGGGCAGGGACGAAACGCGCCGGATCATGTGGTGGTTCGACCAGGAGAACGGCCACCTCCGGATCGGTGATGCCGGCGGGCAGCACGATGTCGCCGTTGCGTTTGCCGGGATTCCACGCGACTGAACCGTCACGCATGAAAAAGCGGCGGTTGAACGCGAGATCGTCGCAACGTCCCACCGTCGCGGACAGCACGACGTTGGAGCGCACGGCGAAGGCGCGTTCGACGCTCTCGGCAATCAGGGCTGGAAGTCTGGCCGAGTATTCGACCGCCTTCGCTTCGGTTCCTCCGAGCGCGTCATGGCGGGAGCTTCCATCGGCCAGCACGGGTCCCGTGTGCGCGTGCGTCGCAGAGATCATCACGTGCGTCCCGGGAATCCCGGTGCGTTTGGTGATCTCGCCGCGGGCCTTCTCGACGAGCGAGCGGGTGGTGGAGATAAGGTCGAGCGTGACCAGTGCCACGCGGTTCGAACCGTCGTCCAACACCAGCGCCTTGGAGTGGAGATCGTCGACGAGGCCTTCCGAACCCCGGGCATGGTAGTAGCCGGCCATCGGCGTGCCATCGGCCGGGCTGATCCGCACCTGGGCCGCTCCGGCGCGGATGAACCGTGTGTTGTCGGCGGCGAGTCCGTCCGGCAGGGATGAAGCCAGCAGCGCGGCGGAGAGAAGGACGGGTAGCCGGGGATTCATGGGCCCATCATGTGCCCGGCCGAATCGGCGGCAAGCGTCCTTCTCCCAGGCCCGCCGCGCCGGCTCCGCTTAACGCTTCGCCTGGTCGCGGCGGCCTTGGGCGTAGGCTTCGAAGACGCGCTTGATCTCGTCCCTGACCCGCCGGAACACGGCCATCTTCTCCGCGTCGGTTCCGGTGGCGTGCGCGGGATCGTCGAATCCCCAGTGGTGCCGGTTGAGCTGGCCGGGATACATCGGGCAGGCCTGGTCGGCGTTGCCGCAGACGGTGATGACGGTCTCCACGTCGCGGTCCAGGAAATCGTTCATGTGCTTCGACGAATGGGCCGAGATGTCGATGCCAATCTCCTTCATGGCCGCGATCCCGAGCGGATGCACATGGCCGGCGGGTTTGGATCCGGCGCTGGCCACCTCGAAGAGCCCGTGCGCCGCGGCCCGCAGGATGCCTTCGGCCAAATGGCTGCGGCACGAGTTGCCGGTGCAGAGGATGAGGATCAGCGGTTTCGTTGTCGGGGGTTTCATGGCTTCCTTGAAATGGGTTTGAAAGCGAGGGCTTGGAAGCTGGTCGGCGGGACTCCACAGCGGTCCTGTGCCAGGCAATCGGCGTGCCATGTCTGCATCCGGCAAAACGAGTCCTCGCCCCGCACCCCGCCGCAGTCGACGAAGTGCTTGGAAATACGCGCCACTTCGGAGATGTGGGCGTGCGGAGGAATGGCTGAACCGGTGGGCAGGACGAAGCGAACCGCTTTGTCCGGATGCAGCGCGAGGCCGGTCTTGAGCTGGGATAGTTTCATGGGACGAGGCGGGCGTGGTCAGGCCGTCGGAGACGGTTGACCGTGCAGATAGGAGCTGATGGGAACAGCGGCGGCCGCTCCGGCGACAGGCGCGATGAGGTAGAGCCAGAGATGTTCGAGGTGTCCCGAGACGATGGCCGGGGCCAGCGAGCGGATGGGATTCATCGATGCTCCGCAGACGGGACCGGCGAACATCGCTTCCAGGCCGATCACGCCGCCGATGGCGATCGCCGCAGTGATGCCCTTCTCCTTCGCGCCGGTGGACACGTTCAGGATCACGAGCATCAGGAAGAAAGTGAGGCCGAACTCGAAGAGGAAGGATTGCAGGGCCGAGCCGGACGGCAGGGTTGCCCCGAGTGTTTCACTAGCAGGGAAACCCAGTTTCAGCGCACCGCTGGCGGTCAATGCGCCGGTCAACTGCGCCCCGATGTAGCCGGGGACTTCCGGCCAACGAAACCTTTTCGCCACCGCGAATGCGATCGTCACGGCCGGGTTGAAGTGCGCGCCGCCGATGTCGCCGAAGCCGTAGATCAGCGACATGACGGCGAGCCCGAAGATCAACGCGACGCCGATGTGGGTGATGCCGCCGATCTGCTGGTCGACGACGATCGCGCCTGTGCCCGCGAAAATGAGGGCGAAGGTTCCGAAGGCTTCGCTGACAAGCCGTCGCATCATCGCCTGCTCCTTCCTTTTGGCGGGCAGCAGATGAATCCGACGCAGCATTGGCCATCCGTCCGGAGCGCCAGCCGCTTCTGAAGTTTGGCGAAGTCGGCTTTAAGCGTCTTGTCGGAGCCGAGGTCCGGGTCCGCTTCTGTAAAGAAACGGTCCAGTAGGCGGACGATGCCCGGTTCCAGCGCGTAGTAGTTCCACTTGCCCTTGCGGCGGACGGTGACCAGGCCGGCGTCGCGGATGATCTGGAGATGGGTCGACAGCGTGGACTGGGTGACGTCGAGCGTGTCGCACAGCTCGCAGACGCAAAGTTCGCCCGTCCGCAGGGCGCGGACCACACGGAGCCTCGTCTCGTCGGACAGGGCCTTGGCGAATCGGAGAACCCGCTGCATGCTTCTTTCATATCGGGCTGGGCCGATATGACAAGGAGTGTCTTTGTCCGGTTCATTCCGGAGATTCCATCGGGGCCTTTGTGCGGATAGGCTTTGGCCCATGGCATCTCGAAGAACGCCGCCGCCGCTGTGCCCGGTTTGTGACGAGTCGGTTCCACGGAACGCGTCGGCCTGTCCGAACTGCGGTTCCGACTGGGACACCGGCTGGAACGAGGATGGGGACACGTCCGGACGGATCGGGGTCGATACCGAGGAGTTCGACTACGAGGAATTCTCCAAACGCGAGTTCGGGGGCAAGGAGCCCGCCCGACCGAAGCGCACCCTGATCTGGATCGGCTTCTGGCTGATCGTCGCGGCGATCGCCGCCGCTCTGCTCTGGAGATGAGATGACGCGCCGCCTTTGGGGGCGGGGTCAGTTCGGCTTGTGGACCGGGCCGCCTGCTTGGATCCAATGGATGATGTCGAGGATCTCGGCGGGAGTGAGTTGGCCTTTGCCGGCGGGCGGCATCAGGTCCTCGTGGTCTTTCGGGAGCAGGATCAGGCGGACCAATTCGCTTTCAAGCGGGCTGCCGGCCTTGACGGTGGGGTCCCCGCTGTCGCCGCCCCTCGCCCAGCCGTCCGGAACGTCGAGTCGCAGACCTCCCTTCTTCTTTTCGGTGCCGTGGCATTGGTAGCACTGTTTCTGCAGGACGGGTTGCACCTTCTCGGAGTAGAGGAGTTCGCCGGGGGTCAGTCCGTTCAGCGATGCCTCGGGGTCGGCATGGCCTTCCTCGAAGATTTCACGGATGAATCCGGGCGCGTCCTTTGTCAGGTAGTTCGAGCCGTGGGACAAACTTCCGCCCTGATGACCGGCAATGCCGAGCGCTGTCAGCGTGGTCACCAGGATCCCCCGATAGGTCCAGAGCCAGGCTTTGGACGCTGGATGGCGGCATACACCGAGGATAACGAGCCCCGCGAGGATCGACATGGCTCCGACTCCGATACCGAACCACTTGTGGAGGCTCAGCGTCGTTTCGTCGTAGCCGCCTTCCGCGGCGCGCATGAGACCCAGACCGGCGGCGGCGACCGCGCTGGCGGCGCCAAGCACCGTGACGAACCGCGTGATGCCACGGAGTTCCTGCGACGGCCGGCGCCAGTAGAGGATCTCAAGCAGGAACGACAGCGTGACGAAGCCGATGGGGTAGTGGAGGACGAGATGGTGGAACGGCCCAAGAAAGGCCTTCCAGCTGAAGGGCGCCGCCACATGATTGGCGATCGGCAGAGCCGCGTTGGTCGCCGAATAGGCGATGGGCGCGACCACGAAAAGCAGGGCCACGATAATGAACCCGATAGGTTTGCGATGAGACTTCAAGGTCACAGTTCCTGTCCGGGCACTCTTTGGCGGCGTGTGGTCCGGATACCAAGTGGACGAAGGAATCGGCGGCTTGTTCGACCGCAGATGCGCCCGTCGGGCGGACTATGCGCAGGTGACCAGACGCGACCGCCAGACGGAAAGTTTCGTCCGATCAGTGGCTGGACGTCAGGAGGAGCACCTGTTCGAGCGTGGAGGTGCCCTCCCGGACCTTGTCGAGCGCGACGATGCGGAGGGTTCTCATGCCTTCCGCCACCGCGACTTTCCCGATCTCGGAGGCACTGGCGCGTTTGATGACGAGTTTGCGGATCTCGTCTGTGACGGTCATGACCTCGATGATGGCGCACCGGCCGGAGTAGCCGGAGCCTTTGCAGCGTTCGCAGCCACGGCCCTTGAAGAGCGGCACGTCCTTCCAATCGGACGCCGTCAGTTCCAGGTCCTCATACATCTTGTCGGGATACTGGACCGGTTCCTTGCAGGCCGGGCAGATGCGGCGCATGAGGCGCTGGGCGCAGCTGAGGATGACGGCGGAGGAAATGAGGAACGGTTCGATCTCCATGTCGTCCAGACGGGCGATGGCACCCGGCGCGTCATTGCAGTGCATCGTGCTGAGGACCTGGTGTCCGGTGAGCGCGGCTTCGACGGCGATTTCGGCCGTCTCGGTATCGCGGATTTCGCCGATCATGACGATGTCCGGGTCCTGACGCAGGATGGAGCGGAGCGACGAGGCGAAGGTGAGGCCGATCTCCTTTTTCACGGGCACCTGGTTGATGCCGGGGATCTGGAATTCGACGGGATCTTCGACGGTGACGATGTTGTATTCCGGACTGTTGAGCTCGTTGAGCGCGGAATAGAGTGTCGTGGTCTTCCCGGAACCGGTCGGGCCGGTGACGAGGATCAATCCGTGCGGGGCTGCCACTGCCGACTTGAAGCGCTTAAGCGTGAGCGGATCCATTCCCAGCTTGTCGATGCTCGCCGAGAGGTTCGACTTGTCCAGGATACGCAGCACGCACTTCTCGCCATGGACGGTGGGAAGAAGGCTGACGCGGAGGTCGATGTCCTTGCCCGAGACCTTGACCCGCATGCGGCCGTCCTGCGGGAGGCGGCGCTCGGCGATGTCGAGGTTGCTCATGATCTTGAGGCGGGAGATGAGCGCGACGTAGAGGCTCTTGGGCGGCGACGGCTGGTCGACGAGGGCGCCGTCCGTCCGGTAGCGGAGACGGACCATCTTCTCGAAGGGTTCGATGTGGATGTCGCTTGCGCGTTCGCGGATGGCGTTCACGAGGATGAGGTTTGCCAGTTTGATGACCGGCGCCTCCTCGCCCATCGTTGCAAGCGCGCCGATGTCGAGTTTCTCGGCCTCTTCCTGGGTGATCTCGATGTCTCCGGCTTCCTCCCCCTCCTGGGCTTTGAGGAAGTCCTCCATCGAGGACTGCTGGCTGCCGACGTTGTTGATCTTGTCGAGGATCGCCTTTTCCGGGGCGATCAGGGGCGAGACGTCCAGCTTCGTGATTCGGCGGACATCGTCGAGGGCGACGACGTTTAGCGGGTCGACCATCGCGACGAAAAGGCGTCCGCCGATGCGGGAAACGGGGATGAGCTTGTGCCGGTTGGCGAGGTCGCGCGGAACGAGGTCGAATACCTCCTGGGGGATGCCCGTGCGGGAAAGGTTGATCGGCGGGACGTTGTGGACACGGCCTAGGCAGACCGTCAGGTCGGCTTCGGTGACATAGGCCTTGTCGACGACGAGCTTTACCAGCCGGACACCTTCCTTTTTCTGTTTGTCGACGAGCTCCTCAACCTGCTTGACCGTGAGCAGGCCGTCCTCCACGAGGGCGTCCGCGATTTTTTCGCCGAAGGTTTTTGCGGGTGCAGCGGCCATGGTCGGTTCAGCGGTAGATCTTTTCGATGAGCCGAAGGAGGTCGTTTGGCATCGCGAGATACCACACTATCCGGTAGGCGGTGAACTGCCTCAGCTCCTCCTCCGCGCGTTTGTTGAACGGGTTCGCCGTGGCGACGAAGACGGCCTTGCTCATCTTGTCCATCGGGAGCACGCAGAGGCGCCGGCAGACTTCGCGCGGGAAGGTTTTTGCGAGTTCCACGTCCACGTCGTAGCGATCGAGGTTGATGAACGGCGTCCGGCCGTGGCTGCAGATGGCCTGGAGCGATTTGTCGACCGCCAGTCCGCCGCGATGGGACAACAGTTGGACGAAGGGATCGGAAACCCGCTCGGGAGGCGTGGCTGCCGAGGCGGTCCAGCACTCGGCAAATTCGGTGGCTGACGCCAGGCGACCCTCGACGAAGACCCGCTGCATCGAATCACGGCCGTCGTCGACGCTTGCGAGTGCGGCTGGCGAAATCAGTTTTTTCCGGCCGAAACCCGTGTCCGAACCGGACGGGGCGGACGTGCTCGCCGCGGTCTGGCCGCCGTCGCCGCCGGCCGGCGCGGCGTGCCTGGAGATCTCGGCCATCGCCGCGATGACTTCGACGTCGTCGGGCTGGATCTGGAGGATGGTTTCGTATTCGAGCAGGGCCGATGACAACTGGCCGAGCTGGACATAGGCCGACGCGAGCCGCTTGGACGTCACGGCCACATCGCTGGTGCGTCCCAGCTTCAGGTAGGCTTCCTTGAGGATTTCCAGGGACTGGTTGTCGAGAGGCTGCTCCTTCGTGATGACCTCGAACATCTCGATGGTCTGCCGAAGCTGCGCTTCTTCACCTGGAGTCAGATTGCCTAGCATTGTCTCAGTCCCTTGAGCCCGGGATGGAGGAATCGTCCTCCTTGTTCCGTGCGACGCGCCGCAGAATCGGTCTGCGGTCGCCGGTTCATCGGATACGCCGAAGATGCACTTAACCGGAACCCCTCACCTCGTTTGAAGCCGCCCCGCCGAGGCGGCTTCAACTGGGCAAGTTAGCCGGGTTTGAACACCTTGGGGGTCGGCCGCGTCTGTTTTTTGCGCTTCCGCTTTGCGTGGGTAATCTCAGTTGCCCGGCCGAACCACCGGCCACTACCTTGTCCGACCCGTGCCACGCACTCTTAAGACCAATATGCTCCGCTCCGCCTCCGGCGGATTCGCCGCCGTCCTCGGCCTTCTGGCCTCCGGCTGCCAACGGGAGGAAGTCCGCGTCTACCGCGTTCCGAAGGAACAGATCGCCGTCGCGCCAACTGCGAATGCGCCGTCGGCCGAATCCGCGCCTAAAATCGGCTGGCAGGTGCCCGACGGTTGGCAGGTGAAACCCGCCGACGGCATGCGCCTCGGGAGCTTCGGCGTGAAGGGCGCCGACGGGGCGACCGCCGATGTTTCCGTGATCCCGCTGCCGGGCGAAGTCGGGTCGATCGACTCGAACATCAACCGCTGGCGCGGTCAGGTGGGTCTCTCCGCAGTGAGCGAGGAAGAAGCCGCCAAGCTTGGGGAACCCGTTTCCATCGCGGGCGTCGACTCGCGGCTGCTCGACTTTTCGGGAACACCTCCCGGCAAATCGAAGGCCGAGCGCATGCTCGTGGCCACTCTGGAGCGGGGCGGAACGAAATGGTTCTTCAAGATGCAGGGCGATGACGCGTTGGTCGCGACCCGCCGCAATGAATTCATCGTCTTCCTCAAATCCGTCCGCTTTCAGGATGACGCTGCGGCTCCAGCCGAGGCCGCAGCACCAGCCGCTTCCTCCTCGTGGAAGATCCCGGCCGGGTGGTCCGAGATCGCGCCCGGCCCCATGCAGCAGGCCAAGTTCACCGCCGGTGGCAAGGCCGAGGTCACCATCAGCATCTTTCCCGGACAAGCAGGCGGGTTGCTCATGAACGTCAACCGTTGGCGCGGCCAGGTCGGACTCGGCGCGGTCGACGAGTCCGACCTGGCCAACCTGATCCAGCAGGCCGATTCGCCTTCGGGCAAATTGACCGTCGTCGACATGAAGTCGGACGATGGAGCCAAACGCCTCGTCGCGGCCATCGCCACGCGCGGTTCCGAGTCGTGGTATTTCAAGCTCCTCGGCGACGCCGCCACGGTCGAAAAGGAACGCGCCGCGTTCGTCAAATTCTCCGGGGACCCCCGCTGACATGAAGCGCATCACTTCAATCCTCACCTCGCTCCGGCTGACCATCGTCCTACTGGGACTGTCCACCATCCTGGTCTTCATCGGCACGATCGCCCAGGCCAACTACGGCCTCTACGACGCGCAGGACAAATTCTTCAAGAGCTTCTTCGTCCTGTGGAATGGCGTCCCCGTCTTTCCGGGAGGATATCTTCTTGGATGGCTGCTCGTCATCAACCTCGTCGCCGCCCAGGCGAAACGGACGGAGTTAACCAAGAAAAAGGCCGGCCTGATCATGATCCACACCGGCATCGTCCTGATGCTCGTCGGCCAGCTTGCGACCGACATGGTGTCGACTGAGAGCCAGATGCAGCTCTTCGAGGGCGACACCAAGAACTTCTCCGAGGACTTCCGCGCCAACGAACTGGCGATCATCGACGCTTCGGACCCGAAGGACGACCAGGTTGTCGCGGTGCCGGAGTCGATCCTCGCGACCAAGAAGGACATCAGCACCCCGGCGCTTCCGTTCAGCATCCGCGTCAAGGAATACTGGGCCAATGCCGACCTGCTGCGCTCGGGATTCAGCAACGCCGTTCCCGCCAACGCGACGGAAGGCTTCCTCAAGAACGCGTTCGTCCTTTCGAAACCCACGGCCAAGGACATGGAAAGCCGGAGTCTGCCCGCCGCGCTCATTGAACTGACCGACAAGGCCGGCAAGTCGCTAGGAAGCTGGCTCGTCGCCGCGGGCATCCGGTCGGACGACGTCGCGAAAATCGACGGGAAGGACTACCGCCTGTCGTTGCGGTTCACGCGGCACTACAAGGATTTTGAGCTCAGCCTGCTCAAGGCCACCCATGAGAAGTATCGCGGGACGGACATCCCGAAGAATTTTGCCAGCCGGGTGCGCGTGAAGATGAACAGCAGCCCGGAGGTCCGCGAGACGATCATCTACATGAACAACCCGCTCCGCTGGGCGGGCTACACGTTCTTCCAGTATCAGATGGCGGCCGATGAACTCGCCCTCCGGCAGATGAACATGGATCGCGCGTCTTCCACCTTCCAAGTCGTCAAGAACCCAAGCTGGGTCACGCCCTACATCGCCTGCGTCCTGGTCGGCGTCGGCCTGTGTTGGCAGTTCGGATTCCATCTGTTCGGATTTCTCCGCCGCCGAAAACCCTCCGTCGCATGAAAGCGCTCACCAAACATCTTCATTGGATCCTCGCCGCGGTCTTCGGGCTCTGGTTCGTCTCCTCGCTCCGGCCCAGGACCGACTCCGGCATCAAGGCGAACGAGTTCGGCCGCTTGCCCGTTCTGCTCAACGGCCGCATCCAGCCCTGGGACTCCGTCGCGCGCAATTCGCTGCTCCAGATCCGTGAAAAGCAGGCGCTCTCCTACGAGCTCCGCAACGAGAAGGGCGAAGTCACCTACAAGACCAATCTGACCGGCCTCCAGTGGATGATGGAGGTCATGTTCACGCCCGAAGCCGCCGATGCCCGGCCGGTCTTCCGCATCGACCATCCGGATGTGAAAGGCCTGATGGGATTGAGCATCGAGGAGAAGCACTTCGCCTGGAAGGAGCTCGAACCGAACTGGCAGAAGTTCTACGCGCAGGCCACCAACTCGGCCCGGATCGAAGCGTCCCTCCGCACGCCCTACGACCAGGGCCTGCTCAAGCTGCTCAACGCCGCCAAGGTCTACCTGAACATCAAGGCATCGGTCACATCGCCGCAGATCCGTGAACCGCTGGAGGACCTGGTCTCGTTCCTCAAGTCCATCGAACCCGGACGCGCTGCCGCAACCGCCCAGCAAGCCGGCAAGAAAGACTATGACGATGCGGCCCTCAACACGCTCGTCGGCCATCTCGGCACCTACGACATGATGGCGAACCTTTCCTCCGTCCTTGTCGTGCCTCCGCACCATTCCGAACGTGAAGGTGACAACTGGACCGGCATGGGAGCCACGCTCATGGACATGGCGCGCGGCGAGAAGCTGCATGACTCGGTCAAGTTCTACGCCGCGATGGCCAGCAACTTCCGGTCGGGCAACGCCGAGAAGTTCAACAGCGCCCTCGCGGACTACCAGGCGCTGCTCGGAAAGGATTTCGTGAAGGAGGCGAAGAAGGGCCGGATGGAGGCGTTCTTCAACCAGATGGAGCCGTTCTACAAATCGAACATCTTCTACGTGACCGCGCTGCTGCTGGGGCTTCTCTTTTGGATCGTTCCGTCGGAATGGGCACGCCGTTCGGCGTTCTGGCTCATCGTTCTGGGGCTGGTCATCCACACGGCCGGCCTGATCTTCCGCATGGTGCTGGAAGGGCGTCCTCCGGTCACCAACCTCTATTCCTCGGCCATCTTCATCGGCTGGGGTGCGGTTATCCTCGGCCTTGTCCTGGAGCGTTTCTACAAGGACGCCATCGGCATCGTTGTCGCGTCCTTCATCGGGTTCGTCACCCTCGTGGTGGCGCACAACCTTTCCCTTGGTGGCGATACGATGGAGATGATGCGTGCCGTGCTGGACACGAATTTCTGGCTGGCCACCCACGTTGTCATCGTGACGCTGGGTTATGCCGCGACCTTCGTGGCCGGATTCCTCGCGATCATCTTCGTCTTCCGCGGGTTCTTCAGCCGCGGTCTGACCGAAGGCACCCGCAAGGGACTCAACCGGATGACCTACGCGATCCTCTGCTTCGCCACGCTCTTCAGCTTCGTCGGCACCGTGCTTGGCGGCATCTGGGCCGACCAGTCATGGGGCCGTTTCTGGGGCTGGGATCCTAAGGAAAACGGCGCGCTCATGATCGTCCTCTGGAACGCGCTCATCCTCCACGCCCGCTGGGGCGGCCTGGTCAAGGAACGCGGTCTGGCCGTGCTCGCCGTCTCCGGGAACATTGTCACGGCCTGGTCGTGGTTCGGCACGAACATGCTGGGGATCGGCCTGCACAGCTACGGGTTCACTGACTCGGGCTTCAAGTGGCTCATGTTCTTCATCGTGAGCCAGGCCCTGATCATCCTCGTGGGCCTGCTGCCGCTCCGGCTCTGGGCGAGTTTCCAGAACGTCGCTCCGGCCGCCGCTGGGTCGCGGCCCGCTTCCGGAAAGACCAAGCCCAGCATGGCCTGACGCCTCTCCGAATCTCTTTCCTAAACGCCAAACGCCCGGCCAAGTGAGCTGGGCGTTTTTTTCTGCCAACGCGTCCCTCCTACCGCCACTTGCCCTCGCCGCCGGGCGGAAGTTCGGTGCCGACGGGGTAGACGAGGTAGACGGTGTTGCCGGATTTCGCCCAAGCCTTGCGGACATTCTCGCGTGGATAGACCCGGCGGACGCGTTGCCCCTTCTCCAAGCGCGCCCAAGGATCGTTGATCACGACGTCGCCATTCTCGGTGAAGCCCGTGAAGACGACGAGATGCCCGGCGGACGAAGTTTTGGGATTGTCGTTCAACAGATTCGCCGGCGCTGAAATAACGACGGGCAAACCTTGTCGCAGCCATGCCTCCAGATCGGCGAAGCCGTCGAAGCGGGTGATGCACGCGCGCATTCCGGGAAAGCTCCCGGCGTAGGCCGCGTTGAACGGCCAGTTGCCCGTGCCGTTGTAGTTCTCGTCGAAAACGCCGCGCGCCACTTCCGGAACGTCCTTGGCGAGATCGGAGCGCCCCAGTTTTTCCGACCAGTAGTTCAGCACCATCGAGACGGACGTCGGGCTGCACCAGCCTTCGCCGCCCTGGTAGGCGACCTGGGATTTTTCGGGAACTTCCAGCGTCTTGCCCTTCACGTCCGCGCTGACACCGGGATCGGCCGCGAACTCGCCAACCTTGCGGAAGGAGAGCGTGACGAATTTCAGGTTGGCTCCGCCGGTGACGCCGTTGACCAGGGTCAGGCGCACCTGCGCGCGCCGGGCAGGCTTGGCCAATACGAGCGTGTCGGTCTTCAGGACGGCATGGTCGTCCTGCTCGCGGCGAGGGCTTCGGCGGGGTTCGGCCACGTTGTCGGGCGTCCAGTCGGCGATCTTGTAGAAGCGGGTGGCGTTCGTGCCGTCAATGGCTCGGGCCTCGACGCGAACGACGCTGCCGGGCGGAGCTTCGACGTTCCATGAAACCACAAGCTCGTCCCAGGCGAAGGGCGCTTCCGCTTCGGGCGACGTGAAGACAAGGCCGCCGCCGTCGGGCAGGGTGGAGAACTGGAACTGGCGGAAGCCTTCCCACGCCTTCAACCAGACGGCGTTCTTGTGGGTCGATGCGTTGGAGGTCATGCAGCCGGTGAGGCCGAGAGTGCAGCCGAGCAGGATGATCCAGATGCCCTTCATCTCGCGACGCAGCAAAGCGGCCCCGACGGACGATGTCACGCTCCGGCCCGTGGTTTGTCCGAAAGTAGGCTGGTGCGCCCGCTACTTCTTGTCGGGTTCGGCTTTTTCGCGGAGCTGCAGGACATACGCCGCGAGCTGCCAGCGCTGTTCTTCCGTGCTCAGTTCGGCGAACGAAATCATCGGCGTGCCGTCCATGCCGGTGAGGAGGATGCGGACAATCTCCTCGGGTTCGCGGCCTCGCCGTATCGAAGGTTTCCGGAGATCCGCCGGACGGATGGGATGATGCCAGTTGTCTTCAAGATCGGCCGCGCCCGGGCCGTTGCCGGAGCCGTCCTCTCCGTGACATGCGACGCACATCTGACTGAAGGCCTGCCGGCCTTTCTCGGCTTGGGCTTTGAGCGCCTCGGGCTCTTCGAACCATGTCGGCCGGTCGGCGATAATGACGGCCGGGGCGTAGTTGGTCCGCTGCTGCCAGCGCGGCGAGAGGGTCTTGATGAACTCGACCAACGAGCGGACGTCCCGCTCCTCCAGTTGGTTGAAGATCGGCATGGCCGTGCCGGCCAGGCCTTCACGGATGGTGCGGCGCAGATCCGCATCGGTCGGAAGGAAGCCCGCCGGGGTGGAGCGGAACTTGAAGTAGCCCCTGGTGAAATCGCGCGGCCGCGGCGTCAGGCTCCGCGCGAGTTCTCCCCAGCCATCGCCGGAACGTCCATGGCAGACGGCGCAATTCCGGTCGAAGACGAACTGACCCTGCGGAATGAGCGCCGTGTCGGGAAAGTTGGGTTTCCAGGAATTGGTGACGGCGGGTGCGGTGGCGGCCGTCGGCTTCGAAGTGGCCGTTGGTCTTTCTGCTGCCGGACCGGCCATGAGACAGGTCCATGCGCAAAGCAGCAGCGCCAGCGGACCCAAGATCCTGCGGCGCGCGATACGGAATGGTTGCTGCCGGCGCATGGCCGCCGAGCGCATCAGAACTTGAAGATCAGGTCCACGGTGAACCGGTCTTTGAAGAGGCCCTTCGGCGACGTCAGGCTGCTTTCATAGGCGAAGCCGAGGTCGGCCCGTTTGCAGAGCTTGGAGCGGAAGCCCAGGCCGCCGACGATCTGCGTGCGGCCGTCCGCGCTGTCCGCGCCGAAGTTGATCAGGTCGAAGCCCTCGACGTTCAGGCCGCCGGCGGGCAGGGCGAAGTTCGAGTTGCCCGAAGTGATCACGGTGTGGCCGTTGGCCGAGACGAACGGGATGAAATACCGGCAGGTGTAGTAGTCGAACTGGACGCTGTAGTGTGTGGAACTGGACTCGGCCGAGAAGTCGTTGGGCAAACGCAGTCCGGCGCTGCCGAGGACGCGGAAGTCGCCCCAGCTCTTGGCCGACGAGACGAAGACGTCCCATTCACCGCTGCCATTTCCCTGGAAAACTTTCTGGTTGCCGGTGGGCAGCTCGATCTTCAGGCCGCCCGTGAGGATGAACTCGTTCTTGTCATCGGCGATGAAGGCATATTTCAAGCCGGCCGCGATGTCGTTGAAACCCTTGCGCGAGAATCCGGCCAGCGCGGGATGGTCGAACTTGATGTCGGTGTAGCCGTCCTTGGTGGCGATGATCGCGAGGCGGTCGTTGACGGCGTAGCGGAGCTGGAGCGCGTAGACGCGGACGTCGCCCTCGGAGATGCCGTTCAGTCCGAGCCCGTTCAGCAGGTCGTCGCCAATGCGGTGGTAGGCGAAAATGGCGCGGGCCTCGGTGGTGATGTGCGGGTCCTCGAAGAAGAGGGGATTCGTGACGGGCGAGACGGCCTTGTCTTTCCAAGTCAGGGCCTCGGCGGCGTTCGAGTTGGAGACAAGCCCGGCGGCCAGAACCGCGGCGGCGGCGGCGAGGGTCAATGAGGTTGTTTTCATGAATCGCCCTCATCTTCAGGAAGGAATCACCGCACGCTCCCCACCGATTGCCCAAGGCCCGGCGTGGGTTGCTGGACGGGGATTGTGAACGCCGACAGCAAGGAACGGCTGAAATGCCGTCGGGATCACTCGGGGATGAAGAGGCCGGCGAATCTATTGGCCGGATCGAACTCGGGAATTGGACCAAGAATCAGCAATGCAGATCCGTTTGGCACGGTGACGCGGGCCCCGAACGGTTTGAGCGAGGGATGATTCGTTGAGGGCAGGGCCTGGGGACTTCGTGCCTGGAATTGGCCCTGCAGGGCTTCCCCAAAAACAAATACTTCTAGGCTGGTCTGCTGGTTGGGGCTGCTGCGTGGACGACATTGTGCTCGGTGTCCTTGGATGAACGCCGGACCCCATGTCCCATCTGGGACCGTGGCCTTGCGATCGAAGCGGACTAGGTTCAGCTTTTTCAGTGCAGACTCCGTCATGGCGGCGCCGAGGATCCAAGCCGCCACTCCCGATTCGTTTGTGAGAACCGGCGCTCCAAGGTCTGCTGGAAGTGGCGCAATAGCGCTGAGTTGATAGGAACTGTAGGTGATGAGTCGTAGGGGCTTAATCCATGCCCCTCGGAATCTTTGCCACGCCGCGCTGACCGGCTGGCGGAGCGGGCCTAGAAACTTCAGTCGCGACTGCTGCGTCGTCATCTCGGTGAGGAGTTCGTTCTTGGGAGCGCTGAACCAGACGAGCAATCCTGCCAGCAGGATAACCGTCGCGACCGATACGGCGAATACAACGAGCTTCCTCCGGCTCCAGAACCGCCGTTTCACCCCGAATGTCTCGTTCGCATCCATCCATTCAGCACGCTTCACCGGTCGGGTATCGGGCATCCGGGATCCGGCATCGGCCTTCCTTTACTTCTCCTCCAACCGTCCGGCCGCCCAGAGCACGCCGCGGCTGACGTAATTGAGGAACGCCGGATCGGCGAAGGTCGCGTCGGAATGGCCGTAGGTGGTGCCGAAGACGCGGGCTTTGCCGAACTGGTTGATCCACGCCACGGGATAGGCCTTGCCGTCGGCTTCGCTCACGGAGGTGGCGAGGGCCTTGGCGTTGGGCCAGAGCTTCTCGATGACGTAGAGTTCGTCGGAAGGTGTGGTCCAGCCGTCCGGGATGTTCTTCATGATTGGATGGACGGGCTGGAGCTTCTTCACGGGATACTTGCTCTGGTGGTCGTGGCGGCGGCTGGTGACGCCGAGGAACTCGCGCCAGTCGTCGATGTCCGTGGCGCGGTAGGTGTGCATGGCGCAGTGGATGACGACGGCCGGCGTTCCTGCCTTGTGCGCGGCGAGGATCTTGCGGATGTAGATCGGGTCCGTGGTGTCGGCAAAGCACTCGTTGTGGATGACGACGTCGTAGCCCTTGGCCCAGTTCGGGTCGTCGTAGAGCGGGAGCTGCGCGCGGGTGCCGTTGCCGCCCTCGTTGACGACGCGCCAGAGGACCTGGGCGTGGGTGGAGACGGCGTTGGTCAACTGCGCGGCTTGGAACGGGTAGTTGTGGCAGCAGCCGCCCGTGATCAGAAGCGCGCGGATGGGTTTGCTGGAAGCCGTCTGATGGCTGGAGACGCATCCGGCGAGCAAGACGCCCACGGCGAGGACGGCGGTGAAGTGGAGGTAGCGGCGAAGGATCATGAGCGGAGTTTCTGCGGGCGGCGGAAGATGGTCAATGACGTGGGCCAGCCAAAGGAAAAGGCGTCCCGGGTTCCCGAGACGCCTTTCGAGCACAGACGGTCGAACGCTTACTTTACCTTGTTCACCGGGCTGGTCGGAGATTCGACCTGCGGGGTGGCAGCCTTGGTGGCGACAGGGCGCGGCGGCGAACCCTTCTTGGCGTCGAGGTTGGAGTAAGCTTCGTCGTCACTGACGGGAGCGGAGTTGATGCCGCCCTTGGGCACGTCGAGCTTCGAGATCCAGACGAGCGCGTTGAGCATGAGGCGGCGCTGCTGTTCGTTCTGCCAGTTGAGGTGGAAGTGGCCGCCGGTGAAGCCGAAACCGCGGCCGCCGTCGGGACGTTCCGTGGCCCACATCATCGTCTCGGGACGGCCTTTGTCGGCCTGGATGTGGGGATAGGGGCCGGGCGGATAGACGTAGGGGCCGTTGCGCGTGGCGTCGGACGGAGTGGCGACAAGGATGTCGGTGACGCCCGCTTTGCCGTCGCGGAAGCGCATGTTGAAATACCATTCATCCTTCGTCTTGAAGGGCTTCACCCCGCGAGTGACCGGGTGGTTCGGGAAGGCGGTATAGTCGGCGTCCCAGATGGGGTTGCAGGAGAACTGGTGTTCGTAATGGCCGCCCACCCAGTCCTTCCATTCCGCGCCGCCCTTGTTGGTCACGACTTCGACGGCGAAATGCGCGAGGCCCAGGCTGACGCCCTTCTTCATCAATCCGCCGAGAACTTCGAGACGGTTGCCCTGGACGGCGAGGTGGCCGCCGCCGCCGTCGGAGTAGATGAAGACGGCGTCCGCGCCCTCGAAGACCGCGTTGTCGTCCACCTTCTTGCCGTCGACCATCTTTACCGGCCAGCCGTTGGTGATGAGAACCGTCTTGAGGCCGGGAACCACGTCGAGCCGCTTCTGGAGAAGGATGCTGCCGGCGCGGAACTCGTGCATCAGCGGCGGATGGCTGACGGGGCCGGCGATCATGACGAGCTTGCGCTCGGCGGCGTTGACGGCTGTGAGACTGAAGGCGAACGCGGCGGCGAGAAGAAGGTGGAGTTTCATTGAAGCCTCGGGGTTGGATTACTTGGCGCGCTTGTAGACCGTGAGGATGCGCTTGGAGTCTTCGCCGGCGGAGAACTCGGTGGGACGCGAAATCGGGCTGTAGCAGACCTTCATTGTGTCGCCGTTCATCTCGAAGATCGCGTAGAAGATCTTGAGGTCGCCGTCGTCCATGACGACTTCCATGTTCTTGCCGGTGATCTTGAGTGCGCCCTTGATGGTCTGGTCGGGGGTCTCGACTTCGAACCGGTCGCCCTTGATCGCGAGCTTGATGCCGGCGGGATCGTCGGAGGCGCGGCCGTTGGCGGTGATCTCGGAGGCGACCCACTTGCCCTGCATCTGGTCGAGGGCGCTCGCGACGGAGGCGGCTCCGAGTTCGCGGATCCGGAGGTTTCGGAACTGGACGGTCATGGGCGGGCCGACATGGATCTGGAGCGCGAGCGTGCCGGTCTTGGCCGCTTTCTCGGCGTGTTCGTCGATGACGACGGAGGTGACGCGGCCATTGATGATGTGGGTGAGCTGGTTGCCCCGGGCCTGGATGACGTAGTCGTTCCAGTCCTCGTGCTTGATGTTCGCCTGGAGGTCCTCGGTCTTGCCTACGGAACCTACGACTTCGATCTTCACCTTGTTGGCGTCGGCCGGATCGGCCTTGAGGATGGTGACCTGGCCGCGCTGGGCGAGGATGCCGCGGCCGCGCTCTTCATAGTTGATGCCGGAGTAGGTTTTGCCCGCCTCGAAGTCGGCCTGGTAACCGCCGACGATCGGGCCCTGCTTGCCCTGCTGTAGGACTTTGGAGCGGTATTGCACGCCGGAATTGCCGTTCACGATCTTGTAGCTGAAGCGAAGCTCGAAGTCTCCGAACTGGGCGTTGGAGTAGACGAGGAAGGTGTTGTGCTCGAGTTTCGGGTCGGCCTTGGTCACGCCCTTGATCGTGTCACCGTCGGCGGACCAGAGGTCCATGTTGCCGGTCCAGCCGGTGAGGTCCTTGCCATTGTAGAGCGGCTTGAAGCCGTCTTCGGCTGCATGCGCGATGGAACCGGCGGCGAGCGAAGTCAGGAGAGCGAGGTGGAGAAAGGATTTCATGGTCGAGGAAAAGGTTGGTTGGTTCGGCTGAAGGACGGACGTCGGCGTGGCTGCATTGTTATTTGGGACTGACTTGCGGAGAAAAGCCGCCCGGCGCCGGAGCGCCGGGCGGCTTCGAGGAAAAGGATTACTTGAGGGTCTTCTTAAGGAACTTGAGGCCCTTGACCGCGATCTCGTTGCGGGTGGGTTCCATCTTGCGCCATATGGCGGCGGCGCGGGCGATGACCTTCACGTCGGTGGTGAAGCTCTCGATGACCACGTCGCCCTTGTATTTGATCTTCTTCAGCGCCTTGGCGATGGGCTTCCAGTCGATGTGGTCGTTGCCGGGCGTGTCGCGGTCGCTGCCGCACGCATGGAAGTGCGCGAGGTGTTTGCCGGCCTTGATGATGGCGGTGGCCTGGTCCTTCTCCTCGATGTTCATGTGGAACGTGTCGAGGTGGAGTTTCAGCGCGGGGTTGCCGACGGCTTTGATGAGTTTGAGGCCCTGGTCGCAGGTGTTGAGGAAGTCGGTCTCGAAGCGGTTGAGCGGTTCGACGGCGATCTGCACGCCGCGCTTCTCGGCATAGGCGGAGAGGTCCTTCAGGTTTTTCACCACGAGCGCCCACTCGGTCTTCTGCGCATCGGGCTCCACGGCGTCCGCCTTGCCGACGACGCTGTAAACGGGGCCTATGAGCGTGGGGCAGCCGAGCACGACCATCTGGTCGATGAGCGCCTTGCAGTAGTCCATGGCGGTCTTCTGTTCCTCGGCCGTGCCGCGGAAATCGCGGCCGGGGCCCATGGCGGCGCAGACGGAACCGCAGGCCAGCTTGGCCTTGTCGAGTTCGGCCTTCACGTGCGCGGGATCGATGTGGGACGGATCCTCGATCGCGATCTCGATGGTCTCGAAGCCCCAAGTCTTGAACTGCTTGAAGAGCTTGGTGCTCGCGTTGGTGAAGGGGGAGGCGAACAGGAATGAATTGATGCCGAATCTCATAATGGGTGTGGAATTCGGCCGCAGGCTAAACAAGGCCGGGGGTCAGTCAAAGCTTTTGGCCGGGAAGCGCGGGCTGCTACGTTGCCATTGCCGGCATGGCTTCCGTAGCCTGCCGCCGTGCGGACGGCATTCAAAGAATGGGCCATCGTGGTCGACGCGCTGGGACGCGGGGAACAGATCCTCATCCTGCGCAAGGGCGGCATCGCCGAGGGGCGCGGCGGCTTCAAGCCGGAGCACGAGCGTTTCCTGCTTTTCCCGACCTTGTTCCACCAGCAGCGCGAGTCCGTCGTGCCGATGGCGCAGGCGAGGTATGACGTGATTGCGCCGGGTTTGCCGGGACCGGAGACGCTGCGGCTGGAGTTCACGGCGGAAGTCGCCTTCGTCCGTCAGCTCCAAAGCCTCGCGGAAGCGGAACGATTGAAGGGGCTGCACATCTGGCGCGACGAGTTGGTGGCGGAGCGGTTCGACTGGGGACGGGACAAGAGCCTTTACGCGATGGCGGTGCGTCTTCGGCGACTACCTCAGCGCGTCGAGTTGCCGATGCTTCCGGCCTACGGCGGTTGCAAGTCATGGATCGAAACGGCGGTGGAGGTGGACGATGCGGCGGCGGTGCCGGTGCTCAGTGACGCGAAGTTTGCAGCGAAGCTGGCTGCGGTGGAGGAGGCGCTGGCGGGCTGAAAACGAGGCTGAGTGGCAGCTCAGCCCTACCACACTAGGTGGGGCCGCGCTGCTGCGCGGCCCTGGAGTCCGCCTCCAGGATCAGTTCCACCGCCGCCTTCACATCGGGAGCGACATGTTCCGCCGCGACCGAGTGTCGCTGATCGCCGCCGCCGTAGCCGGTGCCGACGAGGATGCTTCGGAGGCCGGCGTTCCTGGCGGTCTGGATGTCGGTCGTGGTGTCGCCGATGAACCACGAACGCGTCAGGTCGATGTTCAGATCACGCACCGCTTGCTCGACCATGCCGGTCTTCGGTTTGCGGCAATTACATACGAACTTCAGCTCGGGACGTTCGCCGGGAAATCCCTTCTCCGGGTGATGCGGGCAAAAGTAGATTCGGTCGAGGAACGCGTGTTCCATTCCCAGCAACGTCTCCAGCTTGTTGTGCGTGCGTCGGAGTTCGGCTTCGGAGGTGAAGCCCTTGGCGACGACGGGCTGGTTCGTGACGAGAACGGTCCGGTAGCCCGCGACATTGAGCGCATGCACGGCCTCAGCCGCACCGGGCAACAGCTCCAGCTCTTCGGCCGTGCGGAGGCCGTCGCGGCTGACTTCCTTCACGAGGGTGCCGTCGCGGTCGAGGAAGACGGCGGGCTGCTTCACGTCGAGCGAACTGCGGGCGATGACGCCGGAGGCGAGCTGTCCCGCGATCTTGTCGTATCGCTCGGGCGTGCCGATGTCCTTGATGAACTCGGGCGTGTTGTAGCCGAGCAGGCGCCCACCGCTGCGGAGCATCGCGGGGAAGACGTCTTTGCCGAAATCGAGAAGCTTGGAGGGTGGATCAAGCCGCGCTGCGGCTTGATCGTCAGTCGCAGCGCGACTGACGCCACCTAACCGCCAGTTGCGGAACGGCTCCAAGGCCGCCTTCTCCATGAGGTAGAGCCCGGCATTCACCAAGTTCTGTCGCCAGACTCTGGCGGCGTGCGGACGATTGTGGAAAGCGGTGACGCGGTTCGAGTCATCGACTTCGACGAGATCCGAGTCGAGCGGGTGATCGTTGGGATGGAGGACGAGCGACACGGCGGCGTTGGCCCGTTCGTGGGCCTGCCGGAGGCGTGTCAGGTCGAGGTTCAGCATCGTGTCGCCATAGAGCACGGCGAACTGATCGGCCAAAAGATCGAAGCCATCGAGGACCGCGCCGGCCGTGCCGAGGGGTTCACGTTCGACGATGTGGCGGATGCGGACGCCGAACTTCGAGCCGTCGCCGAAGTGGGCTTCGATGATGTCCGCGCGGTAGCATGAGAAGATGAGGATGTCGGTGAAGCCGTGCTTCCGGCAAAGCTCGATGTGGTATTCGAGCAACGGCCGGCCGGCGAAGGGGATCATCGGCTTGGGCAGATCGCCGAGCCGTGCGCGGAGCCGTGTGCCCATGCCGCCGGCGAGGATGATGGCCTGATAACCCATTGAAGGAGGTATGAATGATGAGGGTTGAGGTATGAATTCTACAGACCGACGCGAGGGATCTTTTCATCCCTCATCATTCATACCTCATGCCTGTTAAAGCCCCTGCTCGGTCGCGACCTCGTTGACTGACCGGTCCACGGCTTCGTTGGAAGTGAGGCGCGGGCTCCAGCCGAGGTGCTTGAGCTTTTCGACGGAGTATTGGAAGCGCGGCACGTCGCCGATCCAGCCGCGGCTGCCGCCGGTGTAGTTGATCTTCGCACCGGGCGAGACGCGCTTCACCACGGCATCGGCCATGTAGCGGACGGTTGTGAGCGAGTCGGAGGTGCCGATGTTGTAATAAGCGAGATGCTCGGCCGCCGTATCCACGATGAAGAGCATGGCTTCGACGAGGTCGGCTACGTGGAAGTAGGGTTTTTCCTGGGTGCCGTCGCCGAGGACTTCGAGCTCGGCCTTGTTGCGCTTCAGCTTCTGCACGAAGTCGTAGATCGCGCCGTGGGTGGAGCGGCTGCCGACGACGTTGGGGAAGCGGAAGATCCAAGCCCGGTTGAGAATCGTCTGGAGAGACGACGAGATGACGGCCTCGGAGGCGAGCTTCATCGCGCCGTAGTTGGAGATGGGGAAAAGCGGTCCGATGTCCTCCGAAAGCCTGGCCGGATGTTCGCCGTAGACGGCGGAGGTGGAGGCGAAGGCGATGCGTTTGATCGAGAAATCCTTCATCACCTTGAGCAGGTTGAAGGTGGTCATAAACGTGTCCTTCAGATCGACCTCCGGATTGGTGACGCCGGCGCGGATGTCGGAATTGGCGGCAAGATGCCAGGCCATCTCGTAGGAGCCGGAACCGCCTTCGGCTTCGAGCAGGCGGCGCATGGCGGCGAGGTCGTTGATGTCGGCTTCGTGGAACTTGTATTGGCCGGTGGCGAGGGCCTTGGCGTTGTTGTCGCGGCGGCCGAGCTTGAGGTTGTCCACGCCGACCACGGTGTATCCGCGGGCGATGAGAGCGTCCACGAGGTGGCTGCCGATGAATCCCGCGGCTCCGGTGACAAGGCACTTGCTCATGCGGCGAGTGTGGGTTGCCGCGGCGCTTTCGGGCAAGCGGGGAGGTTGGTTGGGGCTGCCAATCTTGCTCCTTCTCGTCCTCTTTCTCCCTCTCGCGCCTTGATTCGTTTTTGAGAAGGAGAACGAGCGGCAAGGCGTCATTGCCCGCCCCACTCTTCAGCGGCACCTTGTCGCCATGCGGAAGTTTTTTGTCATCACGCTGCTTGTCGCCGTGTCGACCATGAGGCTCTTCGCCAAATCGGGCGAAAACGGCACGCCGGGCGAACCCTGGGATCTGCTCCAGTGGTTCGAGTTCATGAGCTACGTCGTGACCGTCGTGGCCCTGCCGTTCGCCATTGTGGTCTTCAGCTTGGAACAAAGGCGCGAACGGCAGAACGAGGAGGAGGAGATCTACCAGCGGCTGTCCGACGAGTATTCCAACTTCCTCAAGCTTGTCCTCGACAACGCGGACCTTCAGCTCCTTCGGCGCGGGGTGGTCGAGGTGCGGCTGACGGAGGAACAGGAGGAACGGAAGTTTGCCCTGTTCAACATCCTTGTCTCGCTCTTTGAGCGGTCCTACCTGCTGGTCTATGAGGACGATATGAGCAAGCAGACCCGGCGTCTCTGGCTCAGTTGGGAGGACTACATGCGGGAATGGTGCCGCCGGCCGGATTTCCGGGAGGCACTGCCTACGTTGCTGCAGGGGGAGGACAAGGACTTCCAACGGCTCATCTCGGGCATCGCGGAGCAGGAAGCGGCGAAGCGCGCCTGAGTCAGGCGGAGCTCAGACGAGCCCGAATTCCTTGATGTCCATGGCCCACTTGCCGTCGGTCACGCGGAGGCCGCCGTTGTGGTGTTCGTAGACGACCGCCTCGATGTTCACCAGCAGCGGGATGACGTTCACGATCAGGCTGCCATCGTTGAGCGACAGGATGCGGGAACGTTTGTCGGGTCGGCGGGTGAACGTGTGGCCCTGCGTCTCGTCGATCGCGAAGACATATCCGGAAGCCCGGATCAGGCCGGCGTCATAGAAATCCACTTCGCCGATGAAGTGTCGGCGTATGTCCTTGTCGAAGAGGCGGCGGTGGATGACATGGATTCGTTCGCCAGGTCTCAGCAGGTGCGTCATGCGGCTTTAGGAGTTTCGTGTTTGCGGCGGCGTGTTCGCTCGTCGAGGAAGCGGGTCAGACGCTAGGAGCGTGTTTTACGGCTGTCGAGCGCCGACCGGCGTGTCGCGGGATTTGCGTGTGCCGGGGTCCGGACGGTATGGTTGCCGGGCATGACGAAGCTGCGAGCGGTGGAAATGACATTGGCTGCGGGGTTGTTGGCTGCTTTGAGCGGACCTGAAGTCGCCGCCGCGCCTGCTCTCCAGAAACCGTTGCCGCCGTTTCAGGAGGTTTACGACCAGTTGCAGACCAACCTGCCAGGAGTGTCCAAAGCCGAGCTGGAAAAGGCCGCTCTGGAAGGATTGGTAGAAAAGCTTCGCGGCCGGCTGCAGGTCCCCGGCCTGAACTCCGGTTCGCCCTCCAATACGGCGGCGATTGTCCGTAGCCGGGTCTTCGAGGGGCAGTTCGCCTACCTGCGGGTGGGGGTTGTCGGGCCGGAGTTGCCGGCCCGATTGTCCGACTCTATCCGTTCGCTCGGCACCAATGCCCCGGTGCGCGGCCTTGTGCTGGATCTTCGCAACGCCTCCGGCAGCGACTATGCGGCGGCGGCGGCGGCGGCCGACCGGTTTCTCGCGGTCGAGCAGGCCTTGCTGCAATGGCCCGGCGGGGAAGCGCGCTCCAGCAGTAAGACCAATTCGATCGGCATTCCCGTGACCGCGTTGGTCAACGGCGACACCCGCGAAGCCGCCGAAGCGCTGGCCGGCCTGCTGAGGGATTGCCGCATTGGCCTTATCCTGGGTTCCGAGACCGCTGGACGGGCGCGCGCCTTCAAGGAACTGAAGTTTTCTGGCGGGCAGTCGGTCTTTGTGGCGGACCAACCGGTCAAGCTGGGATCTGGGCAATCGATGGATGGACCATTGTCGCCGGACATCGCAGTGCCGGTGTCGAAGGAGTTTGAAGCCCTTTGGATCGAAGACCCTTATCGACGCCTCGGCACGACCGCGACTCAGAGGACCCGGCGCCGCGTGAATGAAGCGGATCTGGTCCGCATGCAGCGCGAAGGGGCGCAAGTTGAAGACGAGGTGGATCTGCCCGTGCCGACCTCGCCTGGGCCGATTCCGAAGACGTCCGATCCGGAGAAACTTGTGGTCCAGGATCCTGTCTTGGCCCGCGCGCTCGATCTTCTCCGTGCCATCCAGATTGTGAAGCCCCGGCGATGATCTGAAATGGAATTGACGCTCAGGAACCGGGCTCGCACCTTGCCCGCTCAGCTTTTGGAATGAAGACCGTCCTTTTCATCTGCACCGGGAATATCTGCCGCAGCCCCATGGCTGAAGGCATCTTCCGTCGCGCAGTCGGGCAGCGGGGAGATTTCCGCGTTCTCTCTGCCGGAGTCGGGGCCATGGATGGTCAGTCTCCGAGCCATAACTCCGCCCGCGCCTGCCGCGAGATCGGCATCGATATCAGCCAGCAGCGCAGCCAGATGCTGACCCGGGACCTGGTCCAGGAAGCCGACTACATTTTCGGGATGACCCACGGGCACGTGGACACTGTTCTGCTTATGTATCCCCAGGCGGCGGACAAGACGTTCCTCCTCCGCGAATTCGACGACACGCTCGATGCGTATGAGAAGGACATCAGCGATCCGATCGGCGGTCCCCTCGACGTCTATGTGGCCTGCCGCGACCAGATTGAACAGGGCATTTCGACCCTTCTCCGTTTCATCGAACAGAATCATCCAACTCCGGCTTCCCTGAAGAAAACCATGTTCTCGATCGGTTGCGACCACGGCGGCTTCCAGCTCAAAGAAACCCTCAAGCGCCATCTCCAGTCCCGAGGCGTGGTCTTCGAGGATCTTGGCACCCACTCGACCGAATCGACCGACTACCCCGACTACGCCAAGGCCGTCGCCGAAGCCGTCGTCAGCGGGAAAGCCCAATGCGGTCTGCTCGTGTGCACGTCCGGCATCGGCATGAGCATCGCCGCCAACAAGGTTCCCGGAGCCCGCGCCGCGCTTGTCGTCAACGCCGAGATGGCCTCGCTGGCCCGCGAGCACAACAACGCCAACATCCTTTGCCTAGGCGCCAAGCAAACCTCCCCCCAGCAGGCCATCGAGATTGTCGATGCGTTCCTCGGCGGCAGCTTTGCCGGCGGCCGGCATGAGCGTAGGGTTGCGAAATTCGAGGCCGCACCTGGCCTGCGCCTTCGCTCGGTCGACGCGGAGATCGCCGACATCGTCGCGCAGGAACGCCAGCGCCAGCTTGAGAACATTGAGCTCATCGCCTCTGAGAATTTCACCAGCCCCGCCGTGATGGAAACGCAGGGCTCCGTCCTGACGAACAAGTATGCCGAAGGGTATCCCGGCAAACGCTGGTATGGCGGCTGCGAACATGTCGACGACGCGGAGCGCCTCGCGATCGAGCGCGCCAAGAAACTCTTCGGCGCCGAACACGCCAACGTCCAACCGCACTCCGGTTCCGGCGCGAACATGGCGGTCTACTTCTCCGTCCTTAAGCCCGGCGACAAGATGCTGACCATGGACTTGTCCCATGGCGGTCATCTCACCCACGGCAACAAGGCCAACTTCTCCGGCAAGTTCTTCGAGATTGTCCACTACGGCGTCCGCAAGGACGACGAACGGATCGACTACGACCAACTCGCCGCCATGGCCCGTGAGCACAAGCCGAAGATGATCACCGTTGGCGCTTCAGCGTATTCGCGGATCATCGACTTCAAGCGCCTTGGCGAGATCGCGCAGGAAGTCGGCGCATACATGCTGGCCGACATTGCGCACATAGCCGGCCTCGTCGCCGCCGGCATCCACCCGAGCCCCGTTCCCTACGCCGATTTCGTAACCACCACGACGCACAAGACCCTGCGCGGACCGCGCGGCGGTTTGATCATGTGCCGTGAGAAGTATGCCAAGGACATCGACTCGAACGTCTTCCCCGGTATCCAGGGCGGTCCGCTCATGCACGTCATCGCGGCCAAGGCCGTGTGCTTCAAGGAAGCGTTGCAGGACAGCTTCAAAGGCTACCAGCAGCAGATCGTGAAGAACGCCGCCGCGCTGGCCGACGGCATGAAGCGGAACGGTTTCCGACTCGTCTCCGGCGGAACCGAGAACCATCTGATGCTGGTCGATGTCGGGGCGAAGAACATGACCGGCAAGGACTGCCAGCTCGCCCTCGACGAAGCCGGCATCACCACCAACAAGAACACGATTCCGTTTGAAACCCGCTCACCGTTCCAAGGGAGCGGCGTCCGCCTCGGCACCCCCGCCGTGACCACGCGCGGCATGAAAGAGCAGGAGATGGCGGCCATTGCCGACATGATCTCCGAGGTCCTTCTCGACATTAAGAACGTCGACGCGGCCCATGCCGTGAGGAATCGCGTGCGGGAGCTGACCGCAAAGTTCCCGTTGCCTTATTGAGCAACTGACAGCACTCTCAATTTGCTGCAGAGAAGCCTTTGGGCCGTCATCCCCGTTTTTCCCCCCGGACGAGCTGGTTGTTGAACATTGTTCCCGGAAAGACGTCTCAGCCGAGCCTGCTGAAGTATCGTAAATCCCTTTTTTATGCCCTCACGCGCCACCATTAAACGCGCCCCCAAGAAGTCCGGCAAAGCCGCCGAAGAGGTCGCAGCCGAAGAATCCGCCGGACCGGCAGCCCCGGTTGCTGCCGCGAAGACGACCACCAAGGCGGCAGCCAAGCCAAAGAAAGCCGCCAAGAAAGCCGCGGCGGCGGCGCCCGTCGCTGAACAGCCCGATTTGCCGGCGGCTCTGGCTGGTGCCGAAGCGCCCGCTCCTGCCGCTCCCCCTGCGCCCGCCCCTGTAGTTGTCGCGGAGGTGAGGCAAGAGGCTGCTCCGGTTCCGGCTGTGGTAGTCAAACCCGAGCCCGCACCCGTAACCTCCGCTCCGGTTGTGCGGGAACCGATGTTTCCGCCGGCCGCTCCGGCGTCGGCCCCGGAACCTCGGCCGGCACAGCCGGTTCGTCCTCCGGCGCCCGTGCCCGTTCAGGGCGGAGCCCCCGGACCGGCACCGGTCCGTCCCGCTCCTCCCCAGGCGCAGCAACCGGCCCAACAGGGCCCGCGCCCGCCACAAGGTCCCGGACAGCAGGGCCGCCCACCGCAGGGGCAGCAGGGTGGTCAGAATTTCCAGCAGCGTCGCTTTGAGCCCCGCGATCAGCGTGGTCCGCGCGATACTCGGCAGGCGCCGCAGGGACAGCCCCCCCAAGCACAGCCGGCTTCGCCGCAGCCCGAGTCCGGATACGCCCCTGAGACGCTTCATCCCGAAGCTCCGCGCCGGCCGATCGATCTTCCCGAGGTCGAAGCGAACCTTCCCGCACGTCAGGCCATCCGCGCCGAGCGCAAGCCGGGCGTGAACCTCAACATCGCCAAGCTTCAGGCCATGGCGATCGGCGACCTGAACAACATGGCCCGCGAGTTCGACATCGAGAACTTCGGCACCATGCGGAAGCACGAGGTCATCTTCCACATCCTCGCCCGCAACGCCGAACGCGGCGGCATGCTTTACGCCGAGGGTGTCCTCGAAGTCCTCGGCGAAGGCTACGGGTTCCTCCGTTCGCAGAGCTTCAACTACCTGCCGTGCCCCGAGGACATCTACGTCTCGCCGTCGCAGATCCGACGCTTCGATCTCCAGACGGGCAACCTCATCCAGGGCCAGATCCGTCCGCCCAAGGAGAAGGAGAAGTTCTTCGCGCTGCTCAAGGTCGAGAAGGTCGACGGCGCGGATCCCGACGCGGCGAAGGACAAGACGCTTTACGAGAACCTCACGCCGCTGTTTCCCAACCGGCGTTTCCTCCTCGAGACCGATGCGTCCGAGCTCAGCACCCGTGTGATGGACCTCGTCTGTCCCATCGGTAAGGGCACCCGCGGCCTCATCGTCGCACCGCCCCGCACCGGTAAGACCGTTCTCATGCAGAAGCTCGCCAACGCGATGCTGAAGAACGATCCGAACAGCTATCTCTTCATCCTCCTGATCGACGAGCGCCCCGAGGAAGTCACCGACATGGAGCGCACCTGCAAGGGCGCCGAGGTCATCAGCTCCACTTTCGACGAGCCGCCCGAGCGCCACGTCCAGGTTGCCGAAATGGTCATCGAGAAGGCCAAACGCATGGTCGAGCACAAGAAGGATGTCATCATCCTGCTCGACTCCATCACCCGCCTGGCCCGCGCCTACAACACGATCCAGCCGCACTCCGGCAAGATCCTCTCCGGCGGCGTCGATGCCAACGCACTCCACAAGCCAAAGCGTTTCTTTGGTGCCGCGCGCAACCTGGAGGAGGGCGGTTCCCTGACCATCATGGCCACCGCGCTCGTCGACACCGGCAGCCGCATGGACGAAGTCATTTTCGAGGAGTTCAAGGGCACCGGCAACATGGAGGTCCACCTCGACCGCGGCCTCGTCGACCGCCGCATCTTCCCCTCGATCAACATCGAGCGTTCCGGCACCCGCAAAGAGGAGCTTCTCTACCATCCGGACGAACTCAGCCGCGTCAGCATGCTCCGCCGCGCCCTCACCGGAGTGCCTCCGGTCGAGGCCATGGAACTGCTCTTGGGCAAGCTCAAGAAAACCCCGAGCAACATCATGTTCCTCCTCGGCATGGGCGGACAGGCGTAAGCCGGTTTACCACCTCTCACGAACGCCATCCGCGAACCGGATGGCCTTTTTGTTTCGTAGGCCAGGCGCCTGCGCCCGGCCAGAAGGGTCCTATCCACGAGGAACACGAAGAGCGCCAAGCTGTCAGGCGAACGATGCCTAAAAACGAAGTCGCCGAGGTCACGCGGCGGACGCCTTCAGACTTCGTGTCCTTTTTGCCCTTCGTGGATGGCAATCACGTCCCCATCCGCTGCGCCACCATGGCCAAACAGCCCACCGGCACTGCATCTTCGCCCAAACCCGCCAGCGCCACGGTCGGCCCGCCGTGGAACACCTTCATAACGTAGTGCGGCAATGCCGCCGCCACTGCGTCGCGCAGCGGTTCGCCGACGAGCGAAAGCCCGCCGCCGAGGACGATGCGTTCGGGATGCATCAGGTGCACCACGTGCGACAGACCGAAGGCAAGGTTGTCGGCGAACTCGCTGAGAATGGCCTCGGCCAGCGGATCATTCTCCGCCAGCGCCGGGGCGAGCGCACGGGCTTCGCCGCGAGCTAGTCTCGCCGCGTGGACGCCCAACGGGCCGTGCAGATGGAGCGCCACAGCCTCGCGGATGCGCCGGTCCACCGCCCAGCCGGAGCAGCGTTCCTCCACGATCACGCCCGACTTGTCCAAGCGGATGTGGCCGATCTCCGATTCGCCCGGTTTTGCCCCGTGGAATATCCGTCCATCGACGACCAATCCTCCGCCGACGCCGCTGCCCATGGTGATGTAGAACACCGGATTCGCCCCGCACCCCGCGCCGTGATGCGCCTCTCCGAGTGCGGCCACGTTCGCGTCGTTGTCGATGTGCACCGGCAGTCCGGTCAGGCCATGAAGCCATCCCGCGACGTCGAAACCCGACCAGCCTTCGATCTGATGGCTCTTGGCGATCCGGCCCGTGGCCCAGTCCACCGGCCCGCCGAACCCGACTCCGATGGCCGCTATGGCAGGTGGTGTCGGCCGCGCTGTGGCCGACGGCTGAACCGCAGCGCGGTTCAGCCCACCTTCAGAAAGCCACAGCTCCTCGCATAAAACCGCCTCGATCTGGGCGCGGATGCCGGCGCCGCCGAGTTCCTTGTCCACAGTTCGCCGGAAGCGCTGGTGAATCGTTCCACGTTCGTCGCCGAGGACGATCTGGAGCTTGGTTCCACCAATCTCGATGCCGAGGAAAGTCATGCGGCGACTGTGAAAGAGCCAATGCCGGAGGTGAAGCGCGAAGCTTGTTCGGTGGAACTTGGAACTTGGAACCAAACCCGTGGGGCGCGTTTACTCGGGCCATGCAACCGCTGCTCCGCCTGTTCGCCTGTCTGGCCGCATTCGCCGTCGTGCCCGCCGCGTTCGCCCAGAAGTCCTACACCTTCGGCATGATCGCCAAGTCGCAGGGCAACCCTTTCTTCGAGGCCTCCAAGGTCGGCGCGCTCGACGCCGCCCGCGAACTCGGCGCCAAGCACGGCATCAAGATCAAGATCGACTGGCGCACGCCCAACGAGGAGGACGCGCAGAAGCAGGCCCAGACCATCGAGCAACTGCTGCTCACCGGCGTCGACGGCCTGATCGTGAGCTGCTCCGACGCGAACAAACTCACCGACGCCATCAACAAGGCGTCCGAGCAGGGAGTTCCGACGGTCACGTATTCCGGCGATGCGCCGAACAGCAAACGTTTCGTCGCCCTCGGCATCGACGACTTCAAGTGCGGCGAAGAAACCTTCGAGCAGCTGGCCAAGCTCTTGAAAGGAAAGGGCGTCGTCGCCGCGATCGATGGCAATCCGAACGCCGCCAATCTCCAGCAGCGCGCCGCTGGATTCCGCGCTGCGGCGAAGAAGCATCCCGGCATCAAGCTTCTCGACATCTACTACCACAAGGAGACGCCCGCCGACGCCGTCGCCAAGATCGAGCAGGTCATGCAGGCCAATCCCGACATCACCGGCTGGGGCCTCCTCGGCGGTTGGCCGCTCTTCACCGACAACGCGCTCAAGTGGCCGCCCGGCACCGTGAAGTGCGTCTCCGTCGACGCCCTTCCGCAGCAGCTCGGCTACGTCCGCAGCGGCCACGTGCAGCAGCTCCTTTCCCAGGATGTTTATGGCTACGGCTACAAGTCCGTGGAGCATCTCGTGAACAAGCTTCACTTGAAGAAGCCGACCAAGGTTGTGGTCGACAACTCGCCGCTCACCGCCGTGGGCAAGGACAACGTCGAGGCCTTCGCCAAGAACTGGGAGAAGTGGCTGCCCAAATAATCCGTCGCCGTCGCTGACCGAATCCCAAGCACCGTGGCCAAACCCGAACTGCTGCAGGTCAAGATCGGCTACAAGTTCCGCAAACCGGAACTGCTCAACCTCGCCTTGACCCATCCGTCGATGACGCACGAGATCGGCGCAGCCCATCCCCACAACCAGCGCCTCGAGTTCCTCGGCGACTCCGTGCTCGGGCTCGTCCTGACGCGGATGCTCTACGACAAGTTTCCGAGGGTCGACGAAGGTTCGCTGACCCAGACTCGCGCCCGGCTAATCAATGCCAAGACCGTGGCCGAGCGCGCCAAACGCATCGAGCTCGGCAAATACATCATCATGAGCTGGAGCGAGGAGGGCAGCGGCGGCCGGGACAAGATGTCCGTGCTGGCCGACGGCTTCGAAGCGCTTGTCGGCGCGATCCTGATCGATGGCGGACTGGATCCCGTCGAGAAGGTCGTCCTCGCCTGCTACGACGACATCATTCCCTCGCTCAGCATCACGCCCAACGTCGAGAACCCGAAAGGGGAGCTCCAGGAGATCTTCCAGGCCCAGTCGCCCGAGGCGCCCAAATATTTGCTGCTCGGGACGTCCGGACCCGACCACGACCGCGCGTTCGAATCCGCCGTGACCCACAGCGGCAAGGAGCTCGGCCGCGGTTCAGGCCGCAGCAAGAAGGAGGCGGAAAGCGCCGCCGCCGCCGCCGCGTTGAACACGCTCCGCGACACCCTAAACGCCAAGCACGGCTATGCGCCGGCCGAAAAGAAACCGACCTCCTGACCGTCTGATTAGGCGAAAACGCTTCCACGCTTTTCCGCGCTCTGCCTACGCTTTGAAGATCTCACAGACCACGAAAACGACTTCATGAACACCGTCCAGCAACTCAAGACCATCAAGAAGAACACCGCCGCGAAAGTCGGTGCCGAGCTCTCCCGCACCGGCGGCCTGCTCCGCCTCGCGCCTGCGTGGGTGCCGCGCTCGTTCCTCCAGCCCGGCCTCCGCATCAAGCTCCACCCCGATGACACCTACGCCTACGGCTTGAACCGCGGCGGCATCGACGAACGCTGGTTCGCGAGCACCACCGTCACCGCCAACGAAGGCCGCGCGGCCGACGAAGGCTTGAACTACTGCGTGGTGGGCAATGAGCGTTTCACGCTGGCGCAGGCAGTTGAGGACACCGGTGCGACGCTCGTCGGCAAGGTCATCTGGAAGAAGTATGGCAAGTGGCCGGTCTACTCGAAGTTCTTCGACAACATGGGGCCCATTCCCCACCACATGCACCAGTCGAAGAAGCAGGCCGCTCTCGTCGGCCAGGAAGGCAAGCCCGAGAGCTACTACTTCCCGCCGCAGCACAACAACGTGGGCAACAACTTTCCCTACACGTTCATGGGCTTCGAGCCCGGCAC
>JBBRDN010000009.1:0-49780 GCA_038203875.1 Verrucomicrobiota bacterium | reverse complement strand
GATGGCTCTCGTATTGGGAGACGGTGGCGGGTTCGAGATCGGGCAACGAGCCGGTGGCGCAGAACTTCTCGAAGGACTGGACGCTGTTGATCAGGCGGACCTCCTCGGCGACGCGTTCGTAGATGGACGCGGCGAGGCGCTCATCCTTGGTGGCCTTGGGCAGGACCTTCTGGAGGAGGTCGAGGAACTGCGCGTCGGACATGCCTTTGGTCTTCATCGTGTCGGTAAAAGTCGTCGGAGAAACTTCGGGGGCGGGGTTGTGCCTCCTCGCCGGGGAAAGCGCAACGGGATTGAGCGAAGAGGGGAAAGGTGGCCACGATAAGGCGCAGAGGACACAAAGCCGGAAAGATCCTAGTCACGGGCGACGGGAGCAGATTGGCGCTCCTTCGGTGTTTTGCCGATTGGGGCAGGCAAGATGCCCGCCCTACCAAGGAATCGTGTCCAGCTTGTCCAATAAAACCGCGTCGGCCGCCGGAAACGGATAGCTGCGGAAGTTGTCACGTGTCACCCAGGCGAGCGCGTGGCAGCCGACGGGTTTCGGTTCTCCGGAAACAAGCCGACACCGGAAGAAGCGGAGGAGCACCAGTTTGTCGGGGTAGTCATGGGAGATCTCTTCGATCAGTTCGCCGACCTCAACAGTGATTTCCAACTCCTCCTGCAATTCACGGACAAGGCAGGCCTCGAAGGTTTCACCGGGTTCGCGTTTGCCACCGGGGAATTCCCAGAGCCCGCCGAGGTGCGCTTCCGGCTTGCGCTGGGTAATGAGAAGCCGGCCGTCGTGGAACACGAGGCCGGCCGAGACTTCGACTCTTTTCATGATCCCGGATGGCGGATTCCCGATACCGGATTCCCGACGCGTCAAACAATCCGGCATCAGGAATCAGGTATCCGGCATCGGTCCTCACCTACCAACGCTCTTGTAGATGAAGCCGAGCGCTTCCATTTCCTTCGGGTCGAAAAGATTTCGGCCGTCGAAAACGATCGGATGACTCAGGGCCTTGCGCGTGCGGGTCAGGTCGAGCTTCTTGAACTCGGGCCATTCGGTCGCGATCACCAGGGCGTCGCAGCCGTCGGCCACGGCGTCCATGTCGTCCACGTAGGTTACGGTGTCCTTGAGGAGGTCCTTGGCCTTCTCCATGCCCTTCGGATCATAGACGCGGAGCTTGGCGCCTTCCTTGAGCATCTTCTGGCACAGCTCGATCGCGGGCGAGGTGCGGCAGTCGTCGGTGTTCTGTTTGAAGGCGAGGCCGAGGACGCCGATCTTCTTGTCGCGAAGAACCCAGAGCGTGTCGGTGATCTTCTTGAGGAAGCGGTTCATCTGGTCGGCGTTGATCCGCTGCACTTCCTTCAACAGGGCGAAGTCGTAGCCGAGCGTCTCGGAGATCTTGATGAAGGCGCTGAGATCCTTCGGAAAGCAGGAGCCTCCAAAGCCGATGCCGGCGTTGAGGAAGCGGCGGCCGATGCGGATGTCCATGCCCATGCCGTTGGCTACTTCCTCGACGTTGGCTCCGGAGGCCTCGCAGATATTCGCGACGGCGTTGATGTAGGAGATCTTGAGCGCGAGGAAGGAATTCGCGGCGTGCTTGATCAGCTCGGCGGAGTTGATGTCGGTTACGATGATGGGAGCGCCGAAGGGCGTGTAGACCTCCTTCATCGCGGCAACGGGCCGCTGGCTGGTGGTGCCGATGACGACGCGGTCGGGCTTCATCAAGTCCTCGACGGCGAAGCCTTCGCGGAGGAACTCGGGATTGCTGACGACGTCGAACTCCACCTTGGACTTGCAGTAACGCTTGATCGTCTCTGCCACCTTCTCGCCGGTCTTCACGGGGACGGTGCTCTTGTCGACGATGATCTTGTAGCTGGTCATCGCGCCCGCGATGTCCCGGGCCACGGTCTCGATGTAGCTGAGATCCACGGAACCATCCGGCTGGGGCGGAGTGGGCACGGCGATGAAGACGACGTCGCCCTTCTCGACGCCTTCCTTGGTGCTGGCGGTGAAGTTGAGCCGGCCGGCGGCCACGTTCTTCTTCACCATCTCCTCAAGACCCGGCTCATAGATGGGGATGCCGCCCGCCTGGAGCATCTTGACCTTCGCCTCGTTGTTATCGACGCAGTAGACCGTGTGGCCGACTTCGGCGAAGCAAGCTCCCGTTACCAGACCGACGTATCCCGTCCCGATGATTGTTAGTTTCATGCTTTTTGCTCTGATCGACTGACGGCTGATCGGCTTCTGCCCAATTGATTTTCAGTTATTCATCAAGCCCATCCCGGATCGTGGTCCGAACCAAAATTAAGAAGCTCCAGGCTCCCCTAGAAGATGCCTGCCAGATTCTCTGGGCCGTTCCCCAAAAAAAGCAAACAGCAGACCAGGCGAGCCGGTCTGCTGTCGAAAATCGGCCGCTTCTTACTTGCCTGGGACGATGGTCATCGGCGCCGGTGTTGCAGCGGGAGGGGTCACCACACTCGGCAGCGCCTTGACCAACTCCGGGTGGCGGGCCAGCAGATCCTGGCGGCGGGACTGGGCTTCCTGCGCCCAGATGTCGGAGGCGATGTTGCGCGCCAGGCTGTCGTAGATCGTCAGGGCCTGGTCGTTCCGGCCGGCTGCTTCGTGGATGCGGCCTTGGGATATCTTCGCCAGCGAGGCCACTCCTTCGGCGGGATACCGGTTGGCGACATCGCCATATTGCGTCAGGGCTTCCGTGGGCTTTCCCTGGGCGTCGAGCGAGGCGGCCGCGCCGTAGGCCGCCGTGGCCTTGATCGAAGCGAATTCGGTAATGTCGATCACCTTGGAGAACGCCGCCTGGGCCTCGGTGAACTTGCCCTGATTGTAGAGCGTCTGGGCTCCGATCAACTGGGCGCGGACGGCTGATTCGGTTCCGGCATACTCGGCGGCTACCTTGAAGAAGCTGTCGGGGTTGGCGTTGGTCGCCGCCATTCCTAACGACGAACCGGGCAGCGCCAGAAGCGCGCCGTTGGCTTTCAGCTCCTTCTCGCCCTTCCACCAGGTGTAGACGGCGAAGGTCACCGAGAGACCCACCACCACGACGACCCCGAGCACTAGATTGCGGCGGTTCGCGTCGATCCACGCCATCAGATCATAGACCGTCGTTGACTCGGTATACGTCTGGCTCTGGGCCGCCGCCTGAGCGGAATCGGCTGATGACTGCGACTTTTCTCCGTCCATAGGGCTGGGAAATCAATCGGTCGAGAGGTCAAAACGCAAGGTTGAAAACCTTGGCCTCCTTCCTCGGGGCTCACAACTGCACTCTTGCCTCAACGGTCGCGTCGGCTAGCTTCGCCGCTCCCTGGAGCACAACGCCCGGGTAAAACACTCCTCCGACAGTTATGGCATCAGCTAACGACCTCCGCAAAGGCATGGCCATCGTCCTGAACAACGATGTCGCCGTTGTTCTCGAGACCACGCACCGCACTCCGGGCAACCTCCGCGCCTTTGTCCAGGCCAACCTCCGAAGCATCAAGACCGGCAAGACCTTCGAGCTCCGCTTCAGCTCGTCGGAGACCATCCAGGTCATCCCCATGATGACCACCAAGATGGAGTTCAGCTACAAGGACGGCGACGACTACGTCTTCACCGATCCTGAGACCTACGAGACCGTCCAGCTAACGCCCGAGCTGGTGGGCGACGCCAAGAATTTCCTGATGGAGAACGGCGTTGTCACCATGACGCTGATCGACGACAAGCCGGTCTCCATCGAGCTCCCGGCCAGCGTCGTCCTGACGGTCTCCGAATCGCCAGAAGGCATCCGCGGCGACTCCGCCAACAACGTGCAAAAGACGATCACGCTCGAGACCGGCATCGAAATCCAAGCCCCCCTGTTCATCAAGAAGGGCGAGCGGATCAAGGTCGACACCCGCACCGGCAAATACATGGAACGCGCCTGATCGGCCGTCTCTCCTTAACTTTCCTTCGCTACGCCCGCCTTTCCGGCGGGCGTTTTGCTTTTCCCTTGGTGCCTAGACCCTAGCCGCCTTTGGCTTTCCAAACCGCCGGCAACCCGTCCTTCGTCTCTTGGAGGATTTCGCGGATCGCTGTGCGTTCCGACGCCGGCAGATGGTTGAACGGCTCGGCCGGCTTCTCGGCGGTCAGGATCGTCCATAGGCGGTTGAGGATCGTTTCCCTCAACACCGGCGGAAGACTGTCGAATGCCCCGCTATAGACCATGTGGCTGCACCGGTTCCGGAACAGGCGCGTCTTCAGATCCAGATCCCGCAGCGATCTCCCTTTCGAGTCGGCTTTCCTGGTCGTTTCAAACGCCCTCTTGTAGTTGGGGGCGCCTTGGATGCCTCCCTCTGGCAAGGGCGCTTCGCCTACGAAGAGCAGCTGCTTCAGCACTTTCTCAGCATAGTGGTTCACCACGCTCAGGGTCGATCCGTAGAGCGGCTGGTTGGGATCTTCCTTCAGCGCTTCGCAGAGTCCCTTCCACCGATGCAACGCCAGCCGCGTCTGGAGGTTCGCTTCGCAGAGCGCGTTGTGGGCACCCACCTGATGCTCGAAGACCATCAGCGCCACGATGTCGCTCTGGGCCAGCGGATAGGGCTTGGGATCGAAGAAGCCGTCCAAGATCGAGAGATTGGCTCCCGTCTCCCGGTTCAGTTCGGCTCCATCCTTCGCCTCCTTGGCAAACGCGTTGCCCATGTGACGGACGGTTCCATGGCCGCCTGTGACATACCAGCCACCCCACCTCTCGGAGATCGGTGTTTCGTGGGTGATGAACGTGGAACCGGCGGAGAAGATGGGTTCCCCGCGTTCATCGGGGAAGACCGAGCGCGCCAGCAGTCCGGGGACATTGCCCGTCGATGAACGCGCGTGGCAGCTAAGGCAATCATCCGCGCGGGTGAACTTGGGCCGCACCAGTTCGTCGTGCGGATCGACCAGGTAGAACGTGGCTCCCAGCACCGGATCAAACGTCGTCAGCTCCATGGCTCCACCCGGCACCCAGCCGACGTAGCAGTCGTGGGAGAAATACATCACACGCGGCCGCGTGGGGCTGATGATCGACCGCTGCTTGCTGGTCTTGGAGAAGACCATGATCTGCGATTCGACCGGCACCTTCAGCTCCTTGAGCAAGGCCAGCAGCAGCGTCTTGTCATCGCTTGGAGCGAAGCGGAGTTCGCCGGACTTGATCCGTTTCTCGATGCGCGTGACCGCGTCGTTGGGAGCCGTCTTGGAATAGCTGATGGGTGGTAGCTCGAAGTCTTCCTGGTCCGCCCTTACCCACCACGTGCCCAGCCAGAGCAACAGGCAGGCGAGGAGGGTGTGCGGTTGAAGACGGCTGGCGTTCATGGGCCTGAAGGGTGGACGACAGCTTCCCGTGTTCCTTGATCTCCGACAAGGTTTCGGACGAACCGTCCCTTGGTCTTTGTTCAACCTCTTTGCCCGTCGGCTCAAGAATCTCCAAAGCCGGGCCTAAACCCTGAACAGAAAACTCGTTCCATCATAACAGTCTAGTGATCCTGCTACTCAGGAGACGTAGCGGCCATATTCAGGAACCAGCCAGCCAAGCGCCAAACTGGTGCCATGCGGCGCTTGGCCCGATTATGGCCGCTCGAAGATTACTCCAGATGAAAATTGCCACTGCTCCCCACACCGAGACAGGGTGGAAGCGACCAAAAGAAAGGCGGTCGTAAACCGCATGGCTCACCCAGAGCAGAACGAGAGGCACAAGAATAATGGCAGGTTTGTCGCGAAGTGCCGGGACGTGACCGATGACGTGAGCAAGAGGCGCCGACATGAGCCCGCCAACCATCGCCAAAAACATCATTCGCTTGTGAATATCCGGTCGCTGGCGATACGCGACCCCGAGCCCCACCAGAACGGCAAAGGCAACTAGGTCGCCCAGCATAAAGACGAGCTGCATCATCGGGTCGGCAGCCGCGTTCAGATCCCCGCTCAGATCGAAGCCCCGGCGAGCCATCGAAATGGCTGTAGAATAGCCGGTGACAATCATCAGCACGGCTAGGAGAGCGCCTGCATACCCCAAGCGCCTATGAACGCCGACCTTTCTGGAGGTTATCAGTGCTGTCTGCACCATGAACAGCACAAGCCAAGCGGTGAACACCAAGCCGTGCAGCCCGACCATTAGCGTCAGCGGTGCAAGTCGGGTGCTTGTGTTGACAATGCCTGGCCCAAACCCTGCGATCACTATCGCAAACAGGACGATGGTCATCCCGACATAGAATCTGGAATCAGCCCGGCGGCGTTGCTGCGTGGCCGCAGCGGTAAATGCTTCTGCATTCTTCACGAACGTCCCTTCGCCTGGTTTTCGGTCTGGTTGTTCGTTTGTCATAGAAAACAGGTAGCGACGCCAAACGATCCAAAGCTCAGAGACCCGGCATTCGCCTGGCACCTATTTCAAGCTGCCCGTTATTGCCGGGTTGGCTCAGGCGCTCGGTTATCTTCGTCATCGTTGCTATCTCCGAGGAGCGGTCACCGGATTATGCTGCGCAGATCCGGCGTCTATTCGCACATTCTGGCCGTGCACTATCCTCCAGTAGCCTCCGGCTTTGGTGAAGATGTAGCTGAGTTTGTTCTGATGCTCCGGCACTACGTTACCAGAAGGCGTGGTGAACTTTTCCTGGGTCTGAGTGACCACCGCGATGACGACATCTGCGCCAAGCGGACGGAGGGCTATGGCATCGGTCTTCATGCCGTTGTTCTTGAAGATGGTTTCATGGTAGGCCGCATGTGCTGCGATGATTTCCGCCTGTCCGCGCCAATGCATCCCTACCACATTGATGAACTCGGCGTCCTCGCTGAATACCTTGTCCAGCGCTCTCATGTTGTGGGTATTCCACGCCTCGTCGTAGTCCGCCAAAACCTTGCGAATTCCCTCGTCGTCCGCTTTGGAGAGCGAAACTTTCGGTTTGGTGGTTTGAGCAACTGCAATCGAAGCCAAAGCAACGACGACAGCTACGGTGGCTAAAATGGATCCGGGTATCTTCATTTTTAGTTGTTCCTTTTCGCTGACTTAAGAATGCGTAAGAACTCCAAAAATTGGTTTTTCGGTGGGCCGTTTTCTCACCAGATCCAACCACAGTGCCGCCTCAGCTCAACCGCATCGGCATGACGACGTAGAGGAAGGGTCCGTTGATCTTCAGCACGCCGGGGCTCAGTTCGTCGATCAGCTCGATGAAGACTTCGTCCACGCCCAGGGCGTTGAGCGGGTCGAGCAGGTAGGCCGGGTTGAAGGCGATGGCCATGTCCTTGCCCTTGTAGTCGATGGCGAGGCTTTCCTTGGCTTCGCCGACTTCGGGGGCGTTGGCCGTGATCGTCAGGTTGTTCTTGGTGAAGGCCAGCTTCACCGAGTTCGACTTGTCGCTGGTCATGATCTCCGCGCGGCGGACGGCCTGCTGGAGTTCCTCACGCTGGATGGGGATGCGTTCCTTGGCTTCGCCGGGGATGACCTGCCGGTAGTTCGGGTAGTTGCCTTCGACGAGCTTGGAGATGAGCAGGACGCTGAAGCCGGCGTCGTTCTTGAGGGTGAAAGCCACCTGGTTGTCGGTGAAACGGATCTCGACGTCGCCCTTGTCGCCGAGGAGGCGGGAAAGCTCGTTCACGGCCTTGGTAGGCACTATGAATTCGCCCTGGCTGCCTTCGCCGATGTCGGCCTCTTCCTCGACCAAGGCCAGACGGCGGCCGTCGGTGGCCACCATGGTCAGCTTGTGGTCCTTGAGCGACAGGAAGACGCCGTTGAGGACGTAGCGGGACTCGTCGGTGGAGATGGCGAAGGAGGTCTTCTTCAACATGCTCCGGATCTTCTCCTGGTGCAGGACGACCTTCTTGTTCTCCTTGAACTGCGGAAAGGGAGGGAACTCTTCGGCGGCGAGGCCGTTGATCTTGTAGAACGACGCACCGGCCGAGATGGCGGTGGTGTTCTTCTCGTCGACCTCCAGCTCGATCTCGGGGCTGCTGAGCTCGCGGGCGATGCCGAAGAGCTTCTTGACCGGGATCGTGGTTGAGCCGGGCTTGGAGACCTTGGCTTCGACGCTGCAGGAGATCGTAACGTCGAGATCGGTCGCGGTCAGCTCCAGGCGGTTGTCGCCGGCCTTGAGGAGGACGTTCGACAGGATCGGGAGCGTGGTGCGTGAGCTGACCACGCTTTGGACTGACTGGAGTCCGAGCAACAATTGATCTTTGGCGATCGACAGGTTCATTGGCGCGTTAGTTGACTGTCTCTCTTTGAAAAAATCTACCTATTAGTAAGGGCTGTGGATAAGTGGAATAACCCCGTCAAATCAATCGATTGGCGCGGGGTTGGGCAACGAAGAGCGATGCGAACAAACCCGCTGTCGGCAGCCCAAAGTAAACCGGCAAGTCGGCGATGGACCGACTTGGCCGGGTTGTTCACGGCTGGCAGGCAGTTGTTCACAGCGTGGTGCACAGGCTTATCGACAACGGACCTGCCGGAGAACCGACGGCAACAGTTCACAAACGAAGTCGACCTCAGCCGCGGTCGTTTCCCGGCCAAGGGAGAAGCGGACCAGCGAATTGGCCCGGTCGTGCGGCTGGCCCACCGCGAGAACGACGTGCGACGGCTCCAAGGAACCGGCCGAACAGGCCGAGCCGCTGGAGGCGCAGACACCTTCGATATCGAGCGCAGCCATCAGGGCGATGCTGTCGGAACCGTCGAAGGTGAAGGCGACGGTGTTGGGCAGATGAGAAGGTAGGTAGGGCATCTTGCCTGACCCGGAAGCGCCCGTGGGCAGGCTGGAAGCCCGCCCTACCTTGCCTTGGCCAAGGAGAGTGACTCCGTCGATGGCCGTAGCGGCCGAAGCCAGCTTCTCGGAGAACGCGGCCAGCGAGGTAGCAGGAAACACCGGTTCGCGGATGAACCGCTCGACGGCTTCGGTAAGGCCGATGATGGAAGGAAGGTTTTCGGTTCCGGCGCGGCGTTCCGTCTCATGTCCGCCGCCGAAGAGGATGGGATGAGGTTGCAGAGGAGAACGGATGAAGAGAGCCCCGGCGCCCTTAGGACCATGGAACTTGTGGGCGCAGACGGAAACGAGGTCGGCGTTGAACTGGTCGATGTTGGCGAAAGGCAGTTTGCCGAAGGCTTGGACGGCGTCGCAGTGGAAGAGAACGCCCTGATCCCGGCAGATGGCTCCAATCTCGGCGACAGGCTGGACGGTTCCTATCTCGTTGTTAGCCGCCATGACCGAGACGAGGACGGTATCAGGCCGGATGGCTTTGCGGACGGCATCCGGATCGACACGGCCTTCGCCGTCGACTGGAAGGTAGGTGACGTTGAAGCCTTCATGCTTCTCCAGATACCCGAAGGCATGGAGCACCGCGTGGTGCTCGATCTGGGTCGTGATGACGTGGCTACCTTTGGGGCGGAGCAACCGGACGGAGCCGAAGATGGCGAGGTTGTTCGACTCCGTGCCGCCGGATGTGAAGACCACTTCGCTTGGTTTGCAGCGGAAGACCGTGGCCACTCGGTCGCGCGCATCGTCTAACGCCGCCCGCGCTTCCCGGCCGACACGGTGGACGGACGAAGGGTTCCCGTAGATCAGATCGAGGAACGGCGCCATGGCCTCGCGCACACCGGCGTCGAGCGGCGTGGTGGCGTTGTAGTCGAAGTAGATCGTCCGCACGAAGAAAGGAGGTGCCTTGGATTCAACGGCGACGCGGATCGGGTTCCGGCTGCTTGGGCGGCGGAAAGGTGACGGCGGCGTAGATCTCCTTCAACGAAAGCGTCACACCCAGCTGAGGCAGGATCAAATGTCCGTCCAATCCTGAAGCGCTGCGGAGCAGCCATTCATCCGCGTCCTGCCGGATGAAGAGGTCCAACGACGGCTCCGACTGGCTGATGACGAGATACTCCCTCAGCGACGCCATTCGGCGGTAGAGATTGAACTTGGCCCCGCGGTCGTAGCCTTCCGTCGTGGGCGAAGCCACTTCGACCAACAGGGAAGGATTGGTTATCGTGTCCTCCTGTTCGTCGTCGAACTCCAGGGGCCCGCAGACCACGGAGACATCGGGATAGGTGTAGAAGGGAACGCCAGGCGGGCGCACACGGAGATCGCTGTTGAACGGAAGGCAAGCACTGCCTCGAAGCTTGTTCCTGAGTTCGCCAGCCACATTGGTCCCGATCAGGCTGTGCATCGGCGACCCGCCGGCCATGGCGAACGCCTCACCGTCGTAGAACTCGCTCTTGAACGCGGCGGCTCGTTCCAAGGCGAGGTATTCCGCTTCGGTCATGCGTTGGAGAGGTTGTGCGAGGCCCATAACGGAATCAGTGAACCACAGCGTCCGGATCAAGAGAAGCGGTCTTCGGTCCACGGATCGGCCGTGTTGCTGTAGCCGCGCAGTTCCCAGAAGCCGAGGATGTCGCGGTCGAGGAAGACGATCTCGCGGATCCATTTGGCGCCCTTCCAGGCATACTTCTTCGGCACGATGACGCGGGCGGGTCCGCCGTGTTCCTGGGCGAGGGGTAGACCGTTCCAGGAGTGGGCGATGAGCACGTCGTCATCCATCATGACGTCGAGCGGATTATTCGTGCTGTAGCCGTCGTAGCTTTTGAAGAAGACGTGCGAGGCGTGGGCCTTGGGTTTCACCAGGTCGGCCAGGGTGAAGAAGGAGACGCCTTGGAACTCCATGTCGTATTGGCTCCACGTCGTCACGCAATGGAAGTCGCTGACGTCGGTGAACTGCGGCAACGCGTTGAACTGCTCCCAGCTCAACGTCACCGGATTCTCCACCAGCCCGTGGATCTTGAGGGCCCACTCCGGCAGCGGGACCTCTGGTTTAACGCCGAGGTCGAGGACGGGAAAGTTGGACACCAGCCGTTGGCCCGGGGGCAGGCGGTTCTCGGAGCGGACCGAGGGCTTTTCCTTGCCCGCCATCTTGCGCGCCCAACGTTCCTTGGCCGCGATATAGGCTTCCTTCATGGGCCGGAAGATAGCGGGCGGCGGAAGAAAGTCACCTAGGGCCAAAGGAGGGGTGGTTGACCTGCCGGCGAAGAAGGCCGCTCAATAACCCGGTGATGCCGACAGAAAGAACCCGCAACAGCTACGACGTCCGGCCCTACCCCCAGGGAGATATCAAAATGCTGATCAAGGACGGTGGCTCACTCCCCCCGTTGAAATGGATGCAGGCCATAGGGAGGCCGGGAGAGAAGAAGCCGAGAAGGATTCTGGTGGCGGGTTGCGGAGTGGGAGTGGAGGCGTTTGTCCAGCGAGGGCAGCATCCGGAGGCGGAGATAGAGGCGGTCGACTTCAGCCGGCGATCGATCGCGGAGGCCAAGCGGCTTCAACAAAGCGCAGGGAAAGCGCGGCCGATCCGGTTCAGCGTGGCTGATCTGACCGACCCGGAACTGCCCAAGAAGACTGGCGGTGAGTTCGATTTCATCACGTGTCACGGCGTGCTGAGCTACATACCGGAGCCGGCTAGAGTCCTTAGGAATCTCGCCCGAAGCCTTCGTCCTGATGGAGTTCTCTACCTAGGCGTCAACGGAGCTGCCCACCCATCGGCACGACTGCGGCCGTGGCTTGAAGGATTCGGGCTGGACGTGAACGAGATGGGGAACGAGCCCAGGCTGCGTGACCTTCTAGGGCTTTGGGACAGCCTTCGCACCGACGAGACGGGGCCGCTGGCCGGCAAGCCGGCGAGCTACCTCGCAGGAGACATCTGCGGGCCGCACTTCAACAACTGGCCGCTGAGCCGGTGGGCCCGGGAAGCGGCGAGTGAAGGATGGGAAGCGGTTGGAACTTGGCTTCTACCGCTGGCGCTTCGCTTGGCAATGGAAGGAGACCATCACCACCAGCTGTATCCGTCGGGCGTCTCCGAGGTGGCTGTCCGAATTGACGAAGCCAGGCCAGCCGGTTTCCATCGCATCCTGCTCCGACGATCCAACGGGACAGAGGCCGGTAGCGGCCGGTTTCGGTGGACAGGGCTCTACGCAGTGCGGGTAAAGAGTGGAGAATCCAAGAGCACCAAACGGGTGCTTTTGACGAGCAAGACTCTGGGTCTAAGCGCGGAGTTCCGATTGAAGACGACGCAGATCGAACCGCTGCGGAAACTTGTGGGAAACCAAAACGTGTCCGAGGGGTGGGTTCAACTTTTCGGGAGGAATGACGAAGCCCGAAGACTGCTTTGGCTCTGGGAAGGTCTAGGAGTTGTCGTAAGCCAGCGACGCTGAGTCCGGGCTTCCGCCAGCGGTTGTTTTGCCGCAAGTGTTCTCGCATGCCCTTCCGCTTTTCACTCCTGCTGCTGCTTGGAGCGTTGTCCGTAGTGGCTGCCGACAAGCGGCCGAACATCCTCTTTGTTTTCGCCGATGACTGGGGCCGTTACGCCAGCGCCTATCGGGCGGTGGACGGTCCCGGGACGTTGAACGACGTGGTGCACACGCCGAACTTCGACCGCGTCGCCAAGGAAGGAGTCCTGTTTCGCAACGCCCATGTCACAGCGCCTTCGTGCACGCCTTGCCGGAGCTCGCTGTTGTCGGGCCAGTATTTCTGGCGGACGGGTATGGGAGCCATCCTCCAGGGAGCCAGTTGGGATGCGTCGATCCCGAGTTATCCATTGATGCTCCGCCGATCGGGCTACCACATCGGCAAGAGCTACAAGGTGTGGAGCCCCGGCACACCGGCCGACGCGCCCTACGGCACGAACGCCTTCAACTACGGCAAGTCGGGATCTCGCTTCAACCAGTTCTCCCAGAACGTAACGAAGATGGTGGCCGCCGGAAAACCGGTCGAAGCCGCGAAACAGGAGCTCTACGCGGAGGTAATGGGCAACTTCGAGTCGTTCCTCGGAGATAGGAAGGGCGGCGAGCCGTTCTGCTTCTGGTTTGGTCCCACCCATACGCACCGCAAATGGGAGAAGGGTTCGGGCAAGGCTCTCTGGGGCATCGAGCCCGAAACGTTGAAGGGACGGGTGCCCAGGTTCCTGCCCGACGTGCCCGAAGTGAGGGAAGACCTGGCCGACTACTTGGGCGAAGCCCAGGCGCTCGATGCGGCGCTCGGCCTGCTCCTGAAAAAATTGGAGGCCATCGGCGAACTTGAGAACACGGTCATCGTCGTGAGCGGCGATCACGGAGCTCCGGGTTTCACCCATGGCAAATGCAATCTCTACGATTTCGGAACCGCCGTTGCGCTGGCGATTCGAGGCCCCGGCGTGAAGGGTGGCCGGGTGGTGGATGACTTCGTCAACCTCATGGATCTCGCTCCGACCTTCCTTGAGCTGGGCGGTGTGAAACCGACCGAATCTATGACCGGCCGTAGTCTTGTTGGCGTTCTGGGTTCGACGAAGACGGGTTTGGTCGATCCCGCTCGGACATGGGTTGTGACCGGCCGCGAACGGCACGTGGCGGCGGCGCGCGAAGGACAGGTGCCCTACCCTCAGCGCTCCATCCGGACCAAGGACCATCTCTACATCCTCAACTTCGAACCGACCCGCTGGCCGATGGGCGATCCGATCAATCTCGATGGCCGGACACCCGGCGTCGCCGAGTTGACCGAGGACACCATGGTGACCTTCATGGACATGGACTCGAGCCCGACCAAGGCGTGGCTCGTGACCCATCGCAGCGAGCCGGAGTGGAAACGCTACTTCGACATGGCCTTCGCGCCCCGGCCCCGGGAGGAGCTCTACGTGTTTGCCGAAGACCATGACCAGATCCGCAATGTCGCCGCCGATCCGAAGTATGCGGTAATCAAGACAGAGCTGAACCGGCGTCTGATGGACGAACTCCGCCGCACCGGCGATCCGCGGGTAACCGGCGACGGCAAGACCTTTGAAAGACCTCCGTTCACCGACCCGAACCCGGCCGCCCGTGTGAACAAAGCCAAGAAGGCGAAGTAAGAACCGGGGCACTTACGCTTTCTTGAGACCAAGGGCCTTGATCCGGGAGGCCAGAGTGGTGGGTCTCATCTTCAACGCCTCGGCGGCGCCGCCAGGTCCGAAGATCTTCCCGCCGCATTGGCGCAAAGCGGTCTGGATGCTTTCCCGCTCGCGACGCTTGAGATCGTCGCGCGTAAGCAGTGCGCCAGGATAAGCCGAGTCGTTCGTAGGGGTCGCAGGTGGGGCTTCAGCGACAGGGGCGAGATCGAATCGAAGCGGCCCGCCCTGCGACAGGATGACGGCGCGTTCGACGGAGTTCTGCAGCTCGCGGATGTTTCCCGGCCATGAGTGGGCGGACAGTTGATCAACGTGGCTTTTGGTGAGTTTGGGCACAGGCCGGTTCATCTTGCCGGCGGTGTGGCGGACGAAATGACCGGCGAGCTGAGCGATGTCCTCCTTGCGTTCCCGCAACGGCGGAACGTCGATGGGGAAGACGCTGAGCCGGTAGAACAGGTCCTGCCGGAAGCGCCCGGCTTCGACCTCGTGCTTCAGGGTCCGGTTGCTGGCGGCGACGATCCGGACGTTGATCTTGCGCGCCCGGGTATCGCCGACGCGTTCAACTTCCTGTTCTTGGATCACGCGGAGCAGCTTGGCCTGCATCGCCAGGGGAAGTTCCCCGATCTCGTCGAGGAAGAGCGTCCCGCCGTCTGCGAGTTCGAAGCGGCCGGGCTTGTCCTTCAACGCTCCGGTGAATGCGCCGCGGGTGTGACCGAAGAATTCGCTCTCGAAGAGGTTCTCCGGGATGGCGCCGCAGTTGACCTTGATGAGTGGGCGCCCCTTGCGGAGGCTGCGTTCGTGGATGGACCGAGCGACGAGTTCCTTGCCAGTGCCGCTTTCGCCGTGGATGAGGACGGCGGCATCGGTCGGAGCGACGAGCTCGATCTGTTGGAGCATTTTCCGGACGGCGCTTCCCTGCCCGACGATGTCGCGGGAGCCAAGGGCGGCGGAGACTTCCTCGCGGAGATAGACGTTCTCCTCTTCCAGGCGGGCTTTGAGGGAGGCGATCTCAGCAAAAGCGCGCGCATTGGCGATGCTGACGGCGGCGTGGTCGGCAAAGACCCGAAGCCATTCAAAGTCATCGTTGGTCAGGACACCCGTGTCGAAAATAGCGAGCACGCCCAAGGTTTCGCCGTGAAAAAGAAGCGGCTGGGCGGCAAAGGTCCGGATGCGCTCCGCCGCGATCCATTCGGGTTTGGCGATCCACGGTTCATCGCCGCACAGGTCGGGCAGCAGCAGGGGTTCGCCCGACTTCGCCACACGCCCGATCTTCCGGACTCCGAGGGGGAATCGGCAGAAAGCACCGTCGATCCTCGTGTAGTCGGCCGCAGGGTCGGTTGGGTTGCCCGCGCTGGCCACGAGATGGAGGCAGCGCGTTTGGTCCGGACACTCCGGGCGGACACGGCAACGATCACAAATATCCCCCGGGTGGGTCAGCCAGATGCGGGCAAGGATGATGTCCTTGCACTGGGCGATCCCAGAGACGACGGCCTTGAGCAGATCAGGCAGCGCGAGGTTCCGGGCCATCGAGACCATCACGAGGGGGAAGTCCGCGCAGTGCATGGGGAGTCGCTACGATAGTTCATAACAGACCGCAACGATTGTTCGTAGATCACGGGAAGTCGTAGCGAATAATTTGGAGGAGATTCCTTAAAAAGCCAATGATTTTGGCTTAACTGCCCAAAACCGGCCGTTGGCACGAAGCATGTGACATGGGGGTCAACGCTGCACAACGCAGCAACGAATCAAAACGAAAGAACAGACCATGAACCGCATCACCCAGCTCGATCCCTCCACCGCCACCGGCAAAACCCGCCAGCTCTTTGATGGCGTAAAGGCCAAGCTTGGCATTGTCCCCAACCTCTTCCGAGTCCTTGGCAACTCGCCTGCGGCGCTCGACGGCTATCTTGGATTCAGCGGCGCGCTGGCCGGCGGAGTCCTGAACGGGCGCATCCGTGAGCAGATCGCCCTCGCGGTCGCCGAGACCAACCTGTGCGGCTACTGCCTCAGCGCGCACACCTTCGTCGGCGGCAAGCTCGGGTTGACCGAGAAGGACATGGCCGAAGCCCGGAATGCGATCGCATCGTCCGACAAGACCGACGCGATCCTCAAACTCGCCCGCAACGTCGTCCTGCAACGCGGCGAAATCGGAGATGCCGACCTCAACGCGGCCCGGAGCGCCGGACTGAACGACACCGAGATCGTCGAAGTCGTCGCCAATGTCGCGATCAACCTCTTCACGAACTATGTGAACCACGTGGCCCGGACGGTCGTGGACTTCCCGGAGGTGAAACCCGGCGAACCCGCGTCCGCCGCCTGTGCCACCCACTGCGGCTGCGAGAGCTGAGCCGAACAAATCAGCTGGAGCCCTCAAGTGAACACCCGCCCACCCTTGCCGCCGTTCAGCGAAGAAACTGCGCGCCAGAAAATCCAGGCCGCAGAAGACGCTTGGAACACCCGCAACCCCGAACGCGTCTCGGCCGCCTACACCGAAGACTCCGAGTGGCGCAACCGCTCGGACTTCCTGACCGGAAGGCCGGCGATCGTCGAGTTTCTGCGGTGCAAGTGGGCCCGCGAACTCGACTACCGGCTGCGCAAGGAACTCTGGGCTTTCACAGGCAACCGCATCGCCGTGCGTTTCGAGTATGAGTTCCACGACGAGGCCGGCCAGTGGTGGCGCGCCTACGGCAACGAGAACTGGGAGTTCTCCAGCAACGGCCTCATGCATCGCCGCTTTGCCAGCATCAACGACCTAGCCATCGCCGAAGCCGATCGCAAGTTCCGTTGGGAACGCGCGGCGCCAGCGGTCTGAAGACTACTTCAACCAACTCCTCCTATGGCCGGACGATATCTCGAAACCCTGTTCACTCCCGCCGTTCACAAGGCACAGGAGAAATACTTTGGACGGGCGCAACAAATCGCGCCGCAGCCGGAACGTGATCCCCTGGGCGCTGAAGAGGCCGAGTTCATCGCGCTTCGCGACAGCTTCTACATGGCTACCGTTTCTGAGAACGGGTGGCCCTACATGCAGCATCGCGGCGGTCGCCCGGGGTTCCTCCACGTGGTCGATCCTGTGACCTTGGCCTTCGCCGACTACCGGGGAAACCGGCAGATGCTCTCCACCGGCAACATCGCGGCCAACGATCGTGTGTCTCTGTTCCTCATGGATTATCCGAGGCGGGAACGCCTCAAGATCCTTGGCCATGCCCGGGTCGAAGACGCGCGGGAACATCCTGAACTCGTCGCCCAGTTTGCCGGGACGGACGTCCAGCAGATCACCGAAAGGATCTTCTTCGTGGACTTGATCTCCTTCGATTGGAACTGCCCGAAATACATCACGCCCCGCTACACGGAGGACGAAGTCCGCGAAGCCGTGGCTCCGCTCAAAACCCGCATCGCCGAACTCGAAGCGAAGCTGTCCTCTCTCAACTCCTGACCCTTCAACCAAAGAACACCCGACTCCATGAACAACTTCCCCGCACCTGACCTGACCCAACGTCCGCCCCGCAGCCCGCGTGTCCGCCTCGGCGGGTATGCCGTCCTTCCCCGCGTCCTCGACAAGGCCCGCGCGTCCCTCGTCGGCAAGGCGGGCGACTACAAATATGGCAACCCGCTCGACCAGGCGTTCTTCGGATTCACAGGCATCACGCCGGATGGGCTTCTCGGACACGTGAAGACCGGAGCGAGCGACTGGGACCTGCTCCTGTGGGTCAACGCCAACGCCAATCCCAAACGCGCACCACACGAGATCCGGGCCTGGTCTGCCTATATCGAGACCATGCCCATCGGCGATGCTGAGGACTTCGAGTGGTTCACCGGGCAGGTTAAACGCCTCAACCCCGCGCGCACCGACCTGCACACCGTCGTCGACTACCTCGACGCCGACGACCACGTCTCCTTCGGCGGCCGAGCGTGACCGGATTGTCAGACGACCAGACAGCCTTGCCGATCGGCTGGCGTGATCACCGCCCGTGAACCGGACCGGAAGTCGAGGAAGTCCGCCTCAATGCCGTCACTGAAGAGAACGCCGTTTTCCGGCATCTGCGATGTCAGGGTCAGCGGCTGGTTGGTCGTGATGCGACCGAACACAATGCCGAGCTGAAGACTCAAGACCGTCTCTCTGAGAAAAGTCGCCGGATGATGTCCTCGATGGGGACTTCCTGGATGTCGATGTCCTGCACGGGCAAGCGGTCGAGGAGGGTCTTGCAGACATGGATGACGCGGTCGCGCTTCACCTTGAAGGTAATGCTGACGGGCGTGCGCTCGGTGATCTCGCCGTAGCTGGCGAGTTCTTCTTCGGAGCAGGTGCTCTGGCCGGTGAAGCGGATGGTGATGAGTTTGAAGTCGGCGAAACGGTCGAGGACGGTAGCGAGCTTGCCGTCGAAGAAGACGGTGCCCTTGTCGATGATGATGACGCGTTCGCAGAGCTCCTGGATGTCGGCCATGTAGTGGCTCGTCAGCAGGATGGTGGTCTTCCGGGTGGCGTTGTGGTGTTTGAGGAAGTCGCGGACGGTCTTCTGGGAAACGACGTCGAGGCCGATGGTCGGTTCGTCGAGGAACAGGACCTTGGGTTCGTGCAGGAGCGAGGCGATCAGCTCGAACTTCATCCGCTCGCCGAGGGACAGCTCGCGGACCATGACGTTGAGCTTTTCGCCGACGCCGAGGAGGGAGGTGAGTTCGTCCACCGTCTTGCGGGAGTGGGCGGGGTCGAGGCCGTAGATCTTGGCGTTGAGTTCGAGGGATTCGCGGGCGGGCAGATCCCACCAAAGCTGGTTCTTCTGGCCGAGCAGGAGGGCGAACTGCTGGCGGAAGCCGTCCTTGCGCTGCCAGGGGGTGTAGCCGAGGACCGTCGCGTCGCCCCGGGTCGGATAGAGGAGGCCGCTGAGCATCTTGAGGGTGGTGGTTTTGCCGGCGCCGTTGGGGCCGAGGAAGCCGACGAACTCCCCCTCCTCCACGGTGAAACTGACGTTTTTCGCGGCTGAGGTGGTCTCGTAGGTCCGTTTGGCGAGGCCGCGGACGGCGCCCCAGAAGCCCGGGGCCTTCTTGTAGGTCCGGAATTCCTTCGTCAGCCCGCACACTTCGATGACAGCCATGCGGGTAGGCTGCTCAGGTGACCGCAAAAGGAAAGAGGCCAATGACGAAGACCAAGAACGCAGCCAGGCGGTCGAAAATCGGCGGCGCATCTTGCCAGCCCAAAGCACCGCCGCATGGAGCCAAATGGCGCGGGCGTTCGAGGACGGGGGGCGGTGAGGATTCTCCGTTCAGCACAGGGCAGGCTGGAAGCCCGCCCTACCCGGAACAGCACCGGTATGGCTGGGGATTCGGAATTTGGCCCACGGCGTTCGGGTTTCCGGGGCGTCGCTCGGGTCCGCTGTGCGGGCAGACGCTCACTTTGCCCCTACGGAATGAAAGGCTTACGGTCCCGCACTCCAACGAATTGGCTAACCGGCACCGTTTAAGCAGTGCCCGAACGCCGGGCGGGTTTGGTGGTCGAAGAGACCTCAACCTGCTTCGCCGTTGGCAAACAGTTCCGGGACCTCTAAGTTCCGGGGCCTGTTTCCGAGCATTAGAAGAAACCAATAGATGCGACAGTTCGTCACCATAGCGGTCAATACGTTCATGGAGCTGATCCGTCAGCCCGTGTTCCTGCTGCTGGCCACGGCCTCGACGATATTCTGTGTCTTCCTGTCGTGCGTGAACTACTTCGGCTTCGGAGACGAACCGAAACTGGTTCGCAACTCGGTCCTCGCCGTCATGCTCCTGTCGGGGTTGTTCGGCGCGGTGTTGAACGCCTCGGCTGCGGTTGCCCGGGAGATCCGGACGGGCACGGCACTGGCGGTATTGTCCAAGCCGGTGAGCCGTTTCCAGTTCCTCATCGCCAAGTTCGTCGGACTCATGACGGCGTTGGCGGTGATCACCTATCTGAACCTGCTGGGCTGTATGGCGGCGTCGAAGATGGCCTTTGATTCGTATGGCTCGGCGGACTACGTGTCGCTGCTGATTTTTGTCGGGTCGATCGCCGCGGCCTATGTGGCGGCGGGATTCTCCAACTTCTTCCTGCGCCGCACGTTCATGTCGGACGCGGTCTTCGCTCTGACCCTTCTGTTGACCATCGGGTTCATCATCATCTGGCAATACGACCGCGAGGTGCCGTGGACCGTGGCCAAGCCGGAAGTGAACTGGCAGATGATCCCGTGCGCGATCCTGATCCTTCTGGCCCTCTGGGTGCTGGCGGCGCTGGCGCTGGCCTGTTCGACGCGGTTGGAAGTGATCCCGACGCTGTCGGTCTGTGTCGCGGTCTTCGTGCTGGGGCTGATGTCCGACTACCTTTTCGGCCGGCCGGCCGGGGAGGGTTCGGTGTGGGCCAACGTGGCCTATGCCGTCACGCCGAACTGGCAGCTGTTCTGGGTGGTGGACGCCTTGGACATGGGCCAGAAATCGATTCCCTGGGGCTACGTGGCCCGGGCCGCCGGCTACGCCGTGGCCTATTGCGGAGCCGCACTGGCGTTGGCGATGATCCTGTTTGAAGAGCGCGAGCTCAATTGAATCACATGGAGAAGAACAACCTCAGAATCGGGCTGGTGAACTGGCTCATCCTCCTTGCGGCCGCAGCGGTGACGTTCGTGGTGGCGCGGTATGTGAAGTCGGCGTCCGGCCTGGTGGCCGGCATCCTTCTGGCCGTCGGCTTTCTGGTCGCGCTGGTGGCGTTCTTCCAGATGCGTCTGGAGGAGAGGGAAAGGCTGGAGAAGCTCGAGTTCGACGAGCTGAACCGCCAGAAGGGCTCGACCAACCTGTTCAGCACCGACGAAGCGGACACCTTTGCGGCCCGCCAGTCGCGCGAGATGTTCGAGAAGTATTTCGTGCGGGTCTTCGCGGTCCTTCTCTGTGCCGGAACGGGGTTCGGGACCTGGTGGTTGTGGAGTTACCTGGGCACGGCGGTGCTGGACGTGAGCGAGGAGCGCTCGACGATCGCGATGACCACGACCGGCCTGTTCGGCCTGATCCTGTTCCTGATCGGCAAATACACTTCGGGCCTGGCCCGCTTGGACGACCAGAGGCTGCTCCGGCCGTGCGGCAGCTACATGTTGTTTGGGGCCTACGTCTCGTTCCTCGTGGCCGCGGCGCTGGCGTTGAACCTGATCGGATATCCCCGCTACGACCTCGACCTCGCACGGGTGCTCCTGGTGCTCCTCGGGCTGGTTTCCGCCGAGACGCTGCTGACCCTGGTGGCCGAGATCTATCGGCCGCGGGTGAAGGGCAAGGTCGCGCGGATCCTTTATGACAGCCGCCTCGTGGGGATAGTCGGCCAGCCCGAATCCCTCTTCCGCACGGCCGGCCAGGCGCTCGACTACCAGTTCGGCTTCAAGGTGTCCGAGACGTGGTTTTACCAGACGGTGCGCGAGAAGATCGGGCAGTGGGCGGCGATCTGGGTCCTTGTGCTGATCGCGTCGACGAGCGTCGTCTTCATCGAACCCGGCGAACAGGCCGTGCTGGAACGCTTCGGTGCGCGCACCGGCGGCCTCCTGGAACCCGGCGTCCACTTTAAGGCGCCCTGGCCGGTCGACGATGTTTACCGGTTCAAGACCCGTGAAGTGCAGACTCTCAACGTCGGTTTCGTCCCCAAGGACGACGACCACGGCAAGACCATCCTGTGGAACGTCGCGCACTACAAAGAGGAGTTCAACCTCCTGGTCGCCAGCCGCGAATCGGGCACCACCAATGTCACAGGCGGAGTCTCCGTCCCGGTCAGCCTCCTGACCGTGAGCATCCCGGTGCAGTATCAGATCCGGGACGTCGACAAGTTCGCATACGCCTATGCGAACTCGGGAGAGATGCTGGAGAAGGTAGCGACACGCGAAGTCATCCGCTACCTCGTCGGCGTGGACCTGAACGAAGTCATGTCGACCGGCCGTGAAGAGGCCGCGAAGAACCTCCTTTCGACGATCCAGAAACGCTCCGACGAACTCGGGTTGGGAGTCGAGATCCTCTTCGTCGGCCTGCAGGACATCCATCCACCGACCAAGGTTGCGGAAGCGTATCAGGGCGTGATCGGGGCGCGGCAGGAAGTGGAGGCGCGCGTGCTCATCGCCAAGGGATACGCCATCCGGACGGTGCTGATGGCCGAGGCGGAGGCGCAGCAGAAGATCAACGACGCCGAAGCCTTCGCGGCCCAGCGCGTGACCGGCGCCGCGGCGACCGCGGCGAAGTTCACCAACCAGATCCAGGCCTTCAACGCCTCGCCCTCGGTCTACCCGATGCGCGCGTATCTGCAGACCTTCGCGAAGGCGATCGGCCCGGCCCGGAAATACATCGTCACGACGACCAACAGCAGCGAGGTCTTCCAGATCAACCTCGAGGACAAGATCCGCGAGGACCTCGGTGACGTCTACATCCCGGCGACCCGTGACGAGCAGCGTGCGCAGCAGTTGAAGCAACAGCAGCAACCGCAGATGCCGAAGGCCCCCTAACCCATTTCCAAAGACCCTCCATCCGCCATGAACAAGAACCGTCTCGCGCTCACCGTAGGGCTGCTCCTCATCGTCCTGTTCGCCCTCATGCTTTTCACCTTCCAGGTGAGGCAGACCGAGGTCGCGCTCGTCACGACCTTCGGGAAACCTTCCCGCACCGAAACCGAACCCGGCCTCAAGTGGAAGCTCCCCTGGCCCATCCAGCGCGTGCTCAAGTTCGACAACCGCGTGCAGAACTTCGAGGGCAAGTTCGAGGAGACCCAGACGCGCGACGGCTACAACCTGCTGATCTCCGTCTACGCCGGATGGAAGATCAAGGAGCCGACCACGTTCCGGAACGCCTTCGCCGACGGAGCCACCGCCCGCGCAACCCAGACCTTCGAGGAACGCCTCCGCAGCGAGAAGAACGCCGTCGTCGGCCGCCATCCGTTCTCCCATTTTGTCTCCACCGATCCCAAGGAGATGAAGTTCGCCGAGATCGAAAAGGAGATCGAGGAGGCGGTGAAGAAGTCGCTCCTCGACAGCTACGGCGTCGAAATCAGTTTCCTCGGCATCAAGCGCCTGGGCCTGCCCGAAAGCGTCACGCAGAAGGTCCTCGAACGGATGAAGGAGGAGCGCCAACGGTTCGTCGCCAAGCTCCAGGCCGAAGGACTCAGCGAAGCCCAGAAGATCGGTTCGGGCGCCGACCTAGAACGGACCAAGCTGCTTACCGCGGCCGAAGCCAAGGCCAGCGCGATCCGCGGCCAGGCCGAATCGGACGCCGCAAAGTATCTCGAGGTCTTCGAGAAGAATCCCGAGCTCGCCCTGCTCCTCCAGAAACTTTCCGCGTTGGAAGCGTCATTGAAGGATCGTTCCACCCTGATCTTTGATACGCGCACGCCGCCCTTCGACCTGCTGGAAGGATCCAAGGTCAAAACCTCTCCCGCCACCCCCAAGTGAGGCGACCATGAGCGACAAAGACCACCACAGCCACGGACACGGGGATGGGCACGACCATGATCACGATCACGATCACGATCACGGAACCGAGCCCAAGCTGGTGTTGACCAGTTCATCCGACGGCGCCCCCGTGCCCGATCCGGATCAAAGCCTTTTGATGGAGGACACCGGGTCGCGCGCATTGGCCGAAGCGCTCAAGAGCAGTTTCGTCATTGTCCGTGGCTTGATGGTGGGCCTGATGATCCTCTTCTTCGGTTCGGGCATCTTCATCGTCGAACCGAACCAGAAGGCGCTCATCTTGCGCTTCGGAAAGCCGCAGAGCGTGACCGAGGACCAGCTTCTCGGCCCCGGATTCCACTTCGCGTTTCCCTACCCGATCGACGAGGTCGTGAAGATCCCGATCAGCCAGGTCTACCAGGTCCGGTCGACCATCGGCTGGTTCGCCACGTCCCCGGAAATGGAGGCCGCAGGCGCCGAGCCGGGCGGTAAGGCCACGCTCGATCCTTCGATCGAGGGCTACACGCTTTCAGGTGACGCGAACATCATGCACGTCCGGGCGACAGCGCGTTACACCATCAACGACCCCATCAGCTACGTCTTCGGGTTCACCGCGACCTCGAACACGATCCAGCACGCGCTAGACAACGCGATCCTGTTCGCCTCCGCGCAGTTCCCCGTGGACGGCGTCCTGCGTCTGGACCAGGCGGGATTCCGTGAGCGGATTACCTCCCGTCTCAACCAGCTCATCAACGCCTCCAAGCTCGGCATCCGCCTGGAACCGATCGACGTCGTCGTCCGTCCGCCGATGTTCATCAAGGGCGACTTCGACGCCGTGCTTGCGGCCGAGGCCGACCGGAGCAGGGCCATGAACGGCGCGCGGGGTTACGAGAACTCCATCCTGGCCAAGGCCAAGGGAGAGGCCGAGGCGTTGATCAACTCCGGCGAAGCCGACCGGTCCCGGATCGTCCAGACCGCGCAGTCCGAGGCGCGCTATGTGAACGATCGCCTTGCGGAATACCAGAGGACGCCCGGGCTCTTCCGCGAGCGGATCCTGGCCGAGGCCATGTCCCGCGTTTTGACCAATGTGCAGGACAAGTTCATGCTGCCCGATCGCGGCGGCACGGCCCGCGAGCTGCGGCTCCAGTTGAGCCGCGAGCCGAAGAAGGCCACCCAGCCGCAGGCTGCCGATTCAGCGGCCTTCCTGTCCAAATGACCTGATCGCAACCCGAGAACGCTATGCTCAGCAACCGCCTCAAACACGATCACGACCATGATCACGACGACAGCCACGGCCACGGTCATGGCGACGGGCATGATCACGACCACCATGACCACAAGGCCGGCGAGAAGTGCGAAAGCTGCGGGCACGACCATTCGCACACCCAGATCAAGCTGGGGCAGACCATTCTGGGTCTGATCCTCGTCCTGAATTCCTACGTGGTGGAATGGATCTTCCCCGGAACAACCGTAGTGGCCGACTTCAGCGCGATGGCCGGAGCGCTCATCCTAGGGGTTCCGATCATTCTCACCGCCATCAAGGATCTTCGCCGCGGCGTCCTCAGCACGAACGAACTTGTCGCGCTCGCGGTGCTGGCCTCCTTCGGCACGCACAACTACCAGGAGGCCGGCCTTGTCGCCTTCTTCATGCTTCTTGGCGAAATTATCGAGACGCGCACCGCTGACGGCGCGCGCAACTCCATCGAGTCGTTGATCAAGTTGACCCCGACCAAGGCCCGCCGCATCACGCCCACGGGCGAGGAAGAAGTGCCGGCCCGCGAACTGAAGATCGGCGACGTCATTCGCATCCGGCCCGGCGACAATGTCGCGGCCGACGGCCTCATCCTCACCGGCCAGGGCTCCATCAATCAGGCCAACATTACCGGTGAATCGTTGCCCGTGGACAAGAAGACCGGTGAAGAAGTCTTCGCCGGCACGACCAACCTCACGGGCGTCCTCGAGGTTAAGGTCAACCGCGCCGGCACCGACACCACGCTCGGGAAGGTGCGCGAACTCATCCTAGCCGCCGAGAAGACCAAGCTGCCGATCATGCGGATCGTCGACCAATACATGGGCTTCTACACGCCGCTCGTGCTGGTCCTGGGAGCGTTGGTCTGGGCCTTCAGCAAAGACCTTTCCCGCGTCATCGCCGTCTTCATCGTCGCCTGTCCGTGCGCCTTCATTTTGGCGACGCCCACGGCGATGGTGGCCGCTCTCTCCGCCGCCGCCCGTCTCGGCATCCTGATCAAGAACGTGGCCGACATCGAACTGGCCGCGAAGATCAACGCCTTCATCTTCGACAAGACCGGCACGCTCACGCTCGGCAAACTCGTCGTCAGCCGGTTGAACCCGCTTCACGGCACCGCCCCTGCGGACCTGCTGCGGCTCGCCGCTTCCGCCGAGCGTTACAGCAACCACCCGACGGCCAAGGCTCTCCTGACCTTGGCGACCGACGCCGGAGTGAAGCTCGTCGAGCCGCAGGATTTCTCCGAAGCCGCCGGCCGCGGCATCAAGGCCGTGGTCGAAGGATCCACCATTGTCATCGGCCGGGCCCAGTGGCTGAAAGACAACGGTGTAACCGAAGATTTCCTCAGCACCGTGGACCTGAACGAGACCGAGGGCTTCAGCATGCTCTATGTTTCCAGAAACGGGCAGTGCATCGGCTGGGTCGGCCTGCAGGACCAGACCCGCAACGAAGCCAAGGAAGCGTTGGCCGACCTCAAGGCCGCCGGCGTGCGCCGCATCGCGATGGTGTCCGGAGACCGTCAACCTGTCGCCATCCGCGTGGCCCGTGAGATCGGTTGCGAAGAGGTGGCGGGCGATTGCCTGCCGCAGAACAAGGTCGAGTTCGTCCAGGCCATGAAGAAGAAGGGCTACCGCGTGGCCGTCGTCGGTGACGGTGTGAACGACGCCCCGGCTTTGGCCGCTGGTGATCTCGGCATCGCCATGGGCGCGGCCGGATCTGAAGTCGCCATCAACAGCGCGACCATCGCGCTCATGAACAGCGACCTTCGCCGGTTGCCGTTCCTTATCCGGCTTTCCAAGCAGACCCGCTCGGTCATCAACCAGAACTTCCTGCTTGGGATCCTGTTCGTGATCGGCGGTCTGGCGCTGGCCGCGACCGGCTACATCAACCCGATCGTCGCCGCCCTGATGCACGTCGTCGGATCGCTCATCGTCGTCTTCAACAGCTTCCGCCTCGTCCGTGAAGGCGAGGAGCTGGAACCCTATCAGCCCGTCGTCGAAGCCCCGGCTCCCGCAGCACCTGCGCCAGGCCAGCCGATTGGTTTCAAGCCCCGCGCCGCCTGAGCGATTGTTGAACCATGAGTGCGACCGAGATCATCGCCGAGTTCAAGAAGCTGCCTGTCAGCGAACAGCGGACCGTGGTCCAAGAGCTGTCGGGCTTCCTCCGCGCGGGACAGCCGAAGACCACCGGCGGCGAAGAGTTCAACCGGTTGGCGGACGAGATGTTCGCCTTGAACGCGGAGTTGTTCCGCAAGCTAGCAAGTTGAGGTGGAGAATCTCCGGTTCATCTCGCTTGCGGAAACGATGGCTCTGCATTCGAAGTCATTGGAGCTCTTTGGCGGTAGCGAGGGAGTTCGAGAACCGGGACTGGTCGAGTCCGCCTTGGCGTCAGCGGTGAACGAAAGTGCCTACGGTGGTGGTGACAAGTTTGCAGTGGCTGCGGCATACGCCTTCCATCTGTCGCAGGCGCAGGCCTTCGTGGATGGAAACAAACGAACGGCAGTAGCGACGGCGTTGATGTTTTTGCGCCTGAACGGACATCGGTTCTTTGTTGATGATGGTTCGCTTTATGACGCGCTGATCGCCGTGGCCGAGCGACGGATGACCAAAGCCGGTTTGTCCGATGTTTTGCGGAAGTTGAGCCAGAAGATTTGAAGCACATGACAACCTCGACCCAGACCCAGCAGACGGGCGGCGCAAACAGCGCCGCCGAGACCGTCGTCGCCGTGCGCGGACTGTCGAAGGTGTTCAAAGATTTCTGGGGCCGACCCAAGGCCCGCGCCGTCGACAACGTCGACTTCGAAGTCCGCAAGGGCGAGGTCTTCGGTTTGCTCGGGCCCAACGGCTCCGGCAAGTCCACCACGGTCAAGATGCTCCTCGGCCTGCTCAACCCGACCAAGGGCCACATCGAAGTCTTCGGCCACTCCCCGCGCCATGTTGCGACCAAGGCCCGCATCGGCTACCTGCCGGAAGAATCCTACCTCTACCGTTATCTTGATTCAGCCGAGACGCTCGAGTTCTTCGGCAATCTCTTCCAGCTCGGCTCTTCCGAGCGGCAGAAGCGGGCCGAGCAGTTGATCGATATGGTGGGTTTGAGCAATGCGCGAACGCGGCTCGTCGGTGAATTCTCCAAGGGCATGCAGCGGCGCATCGGGCTGGCCCAGGCGCTGATCAATGATCCCGACCTCGTCATCCTCGACGAACCCACGGCCGGCCTCGACCCGATAGGCTGCCGCGAAGTGAAGGACTTGATCGTCGCGTTGGCCAAGCGTGGCAAGACCGTCATCCTCAGCAGCCATCTTCTCGCCGACGTGGAAGACGTCTGCGACCGCGTCGTCATCTACTACGGGGGCAAGATCCAAGCCTACGGCACGTTGCAGGAACTGCTGACTAACCGCGATTCCATGCGGATCACCACGCCGCCTTTGTCGCGTGAAACCACGGAGAAGGTTCTCGCGATCATCCGGCAGGACGTGAACGAAGACAAAATCCGCATCGATAACCCGACGCAGAACCTAGAAAGCTACTTCCTCGGCGTCGTCCAACGTGCGCGTCAGTCGGCCGAGACTTCCGGCGCCACGTCCGGCGGCAAGGTCGCCGCCTACTTGGCCGGCGAAGGCGAAGCGCCGTCGCCCGAAGCGCAGACGGCCCGGCTGCTCGAACGATTGACGGCACCCGCCGCGACCGAGGAGTCGGCCTCCGCGATTCCGACGCAGGGAACCAAGCCCGCTGAATCCAGCGTCGACGTGTCCAGGCTGGACCTGCTCACCAAATCCCCGCCGGTGTCTCCGGTTCAAGCCGCATCCGCGACCACCAGTCCGATCGTGTCGAGTCCCGCTCCCTCGGCCGAAGAAGTCGCCAAGGCCAACGACAAGCTTTCGTCGCTTCTCGGAGGCAAGAAGTAACCCGTCATGGCCGAAGGGAAGCACAAGTTCGGAGTGTTCGAGGATCCGGCCGGCGGATTCCGGGCCGTCCCTGTCGGCTTCAACTGGGCGGCCGCGTTGATCCCGTGGATCTGGGCGGTTGCAAAAGGCCATTGGGGCCCGGCGCTGGTGTTGGTCGTGTTGGACCTGATTCTGGCGTTGGTCCTGTTCCCGATCGCGGACCTGCAATCGAGCGTGACGGTGTTCCGGGCGGTCTTGGCTGTAGGAGTGGGGTATTACTTCGGCACCCATGGAAACCCGTGGCAGGCGGACAGGCTCGAAGCGCGGGGCTTCAAGTTCCGCGGCGTGATTGAGGCGTTGTCCGCGGGATCATCCGTCGATCTTGTCAGGACCGGCAACGCCACGCTCGTCCGCCATCGCGCCCTGTTGTCGGCGTCGGCGGTCACGCTCGTTCCCAAGTCCCTTCAGCCCATCGCGGCCATCGCGGCCCTGACTTGGAAAGCGGCGTTTCGTTTCCGGCTTTTCTGGGTGTTGCTTTTCCTCCTGATGGTGACGGTCACGGTGCTGCCGGCGGTGATCAAGGACGACGGGACCCCGCGCGGGTTCGTGCAGATCATGCTCACCTACACGTTGAGCCTGATGACGGTGCTTCTCGGTTTTTCCACCCTCTGGCTGGCTTGCGGCACGTTGGCGCGGGACATCGAGGAGTGCCAGATGCAGGTCGTGGCGACGAAGCCGGTGGCGCGATGGCAGATCTGGATGGGCAAGTGGATCGGGCTTTCGCTGCTCAATCTGGCACTGCTTTCGATCGCCGGGGCGAGCGTGTATTTCTTCCTGCTCTACCGTGCGTCCGGGCTTCCGGCCGAACAGCGGGCGGTGCTCAACAACGAGATCTTCGTCGCGCGCGGCAGCCTCAAGGAGCCGATGCCGGATCTGAAGGGGGACGTCGACAGGATTGTGGCGGAGCGGATGAAACTTCCCGAAGTGGCGGCGTCCGTCGACCGCGCCACCCTTCGCATGATGACGGAGAACCAGATCAAGGCCCGGCACCAGGTCGTGATGCCCGGGTTCCTGCGCCAGTGGAAGATCGACCTGGGATTCCTCCAGGACCGCCTGAACAAGGAGCAGTTGTTCGTGCGGTTCAAATTCTTCGCCGCGCAGACGAACGAGGCCAACCTCTACCGCGGCGTCCTGAAGATCGGTCCGTCGGAGACGCCCAGGGTCCAGAAATTCGACCGGACCTTCGCGGCTGAAACCTTTCATGAGATTCCTCTTCCGATGGGGATGGCGGACGAGAAAGGAGTTCTCACGGCCGAGTTCCACAATTTGAGCGACACGACGATGATCTTCCAATTGGAGGATGGCTACGAACTGCTCTATCGCGAGAGCGGCTTCGGCCCGAACTTCGTGCGCGGCCTGACCGTGATCTTCTGCTGGCTGGTGCTGTTGGCCGCGGTTGGCCTGGCCGCGGGCAGCTTCCTGTCGTTCCCGGTCGCCGCGCTTGTGTCGGTCGCCGTCCTGCTCGTCGGCCTTTCGGGCGGCACGCTCCAGTCCGTGGTCGAGGAGGGAACGGTCCTCGGTGCGGACCACGACACCGGCAAACCGATCAACAAGTCGGTGGACGCCGTCATGGTGCCCATCTTCCGCGGGCTTCTCGTCGTCGTGAACGTGGCCCGGGACTTCTCGCCGGTGGATTCCCTCAGCTCCGGTCGGAGCATCACTTGGCTTTCCATGGGCACCGCCGTGGTCCAGATCATCGGCCTAGCCGGCGGCATGTTCGCCGTCGTGGGGATCTATGCCTTCCATCGCCGGGAACTGGCGCGAACCCAGGCGGCCTCCTGAAATGAACCGCTCCGGCACCATGCTCTTCAAGGCCTCGCTCATCGCGCTCATCGTGCTGTTGCTGGTGGTGGCCGGCCTTTTCCAGAAAGGCCTCAACACGGAACGCACCGCGCTTGGGATGAACCGCTACGTCGAGCTCAAGGGCGCTCCGCCGGTGCTGGCCCTGACGACCGTCGCCCTCGGCGGATTCCGCGGCCTCGTGGCCAACGCGCTGTGGATCCGGGCCATCGAACTGCAGGACCAGGACCGCTATTTCGAGAAGGTTCAACTCGCCGACTGGATCGTGAAACTTGAGCCCCACTACGCGCACGTGTGGCGGGTGCAGGCGTGGGACATGGCCTACAACGTCTCGGTCAAGTTCACCGACCACAACGACCGTTGGCGCTGGGTGCAGAAGGGCTTCGAGCTCATCCGCGACCAGGGGCTCCTCTACAACCCGGATGAAGCCACGCTCTACCACGAGCTGGCGTGGATCTTCATGCACAAGATGGGGCAGAACCTCGATGACGCCCACAGCGTCTACAAGCTGAACTGGGCCCGCGAGATGGATGTCGTCCTGGGCACCAATTTCGTCTCGCTCATCGACCCGAAGACCGACGACGAAAAGGAACGCGCCAAGGAACTACGTGAACGCTACAAGCTCGATCCCGCCTTCATGAAGGAGCTCGACGAGCGCTACGGGCCGCTTGAATGGCGCCTGCCCGAATCCCACGCCATCTACTGGGCGGCGCTCGGCCTGAAGAAGACCGTCGCCAAGGATCCGATGGCCCTGCGGCGGATTATATACCAGTCCATGCAGCTCGCGGTCACCCGCGGCCGGGTCATGCCGGACCTGGCCACCGGGAGAATCATCCTGGGTCCGAACATCGACATGAGCGAAAGGGCCAACGAGACCTACCTCGAGAGCCTGAAGTTCGACCCGGAGAATTTCGCCCAGGTCCAGACCTCCCATAAGAACTTCCTGCGGAACCTTCCCTACTACTTCTACCTCGAAGGCCGGACGAAGGAGGCCAACCGGTGGTTCAACTATCTGCGGGAGCAGTATCCCGGCGCCGTGCCCGACGGCATGGACCTCGAGGCCTACTCGGTCAGCAAGATCTCGGAATACGCGGGAGAAACGAGCCAGGACAAGAGCACGGCCATTCTCAAGGGCCTAGTCACCCGCTACTATCTTGACCTCGCCACCGACAACGACGACCGCGCGGCGACGATGCTCCGTTTGGCGCAGAAGGTCCGCGCCCGCTACATGACCGAGATCGGTAAAGGCCAGGATATCCGCGTCTTCCTGCCAGAGGTTCCTGACCTTCTGCGGACCGTGAGGGAAGAACTCCTCGGCCAGCAGTCAGGGGTGATGCCTGAAGTCCAGGCGATGCTCCGCACCCGGCTTGGACTGCCAGTGTCCACCAACTCCGTCGCGCCGGTGCGGATTCCGATGGCCCGCCCGCCCGAGGCCCCGGCGGCCACCAACGCGCCTCCCGGCAAGGGCGCCTGATCCGGCGGGAGTTTTCCGTTGCCTGTCCGTTCCGACGCTACCTAGGCTGTTCCATGCAGGGGCTGCCCCAGCCTGCTGTTTCCGGCCAGCCATGAACTCGAAAAAAAAGCCCGCGAAAAAGACGCCTGCCGGAAGCAATTTATCCACGTCAGCCGCTCCTGTGCCCGTTGCCGCCAAGCCGTTCGTGAAAGCGCCCAAACCCAAGGCTCCGCTCAAGCTTTCGATTCCCCCAATCCTTCTGGAGGGTGATCCCGATCCTTCGGCCTATCGGAAGGTGGCGCCAAAGGGCGTGTCCCCGTCCGTGGCGGAAGTTCCCAAGGAAGTCGGTGCTGAGCCACCCAAGCAACCGATTGCAGCTCCGGTCATGGCCGTCGTCGGTGGCGGTTCGGAAATGCTGAGCCTTGGGGAACTTCGCCTTCTGGCGCGGGATCCCTACACCCTGTTCGCCCAATGGGACTTGGCGGAATCAGAGATGAACCGGGCGCGCGGCCGGGCCGCCGATGGGATGATAGTTCTCCGCGTCCATCGTCGCTCGGTCGAAGGACCCGTGGTCGTGGAGATCCCCGTGCTTGGCGGTGAACGCCATGAGTTCATCCCGGTGCCGCACGCGGCCACGCCCTACGCGTGCCTGCTGGGCTACCGGTCGGTCGAAGGCCGCCAGTGGTTTTCGTTGGCGCAGTCGGAGACGGTCGTGACCGCACCCGACCCGTTGGCCCACCGGACCGGAGCCGCCGCCATGATGATGGGGCGGTGGAGCGCCCTGGAGGACTTTGCGTTTCAAGTGACCGAAGTTTCTTCCGAGACGCCGGTCCGGGCTCCGGCTTCGCCAGCCATCGCGCCATCCTTTGCCGCTCCGCCGTTCGCCGCGGTTCCCGCAGCCGTCCAACGGCGGGTCGAGAATCAGCCGCACTTGGAGGCGGCGGATCTTTTCGCCGTGCCAAGCTCGGCTGAGCTGATTTATCCGCCTGAGGAGTCCTGGCATCCGGGTGCGGTTCCCAGTTCCGCAATTCCGATGGCCGAACTGACCCGGGCGGCATCGGCTGACCTTCCGTCGAGCCCCGTGGTGTTGCCTCCGGAGATGCGGAAAGGTTTCTGGTTCGCGGTGAACGCCGAAGTCGTGGTTTACGGATCAACGGAACCGGACGCCGCAGTCAGCCTGGCCGGCCGGGCCGTCAAGCTGCGGCCGGACGGATCCTTCAGCTTCCGCTTCAGTTTGCCCGACGGTCATTTTCAGCTTCCCATCACGGCGTCCTCCGCCGACGGGATGGAACGCCGCGGAGCGGAGCTGCTTTTGTCAAGGGCGACGGGAATCACGGGCGAGGTCGGGGTGCATGCGCAGGACAAGTCGCTGCGCCCGCCGGCCGCCTGATTTCGGAGTCGTTGCGGAAGATGAAAGCAATAGGACAAGCGGCACGCACGGGCCTCCTTTCGGACGGGGTGTCCGCAGGAATTACCGGTCGCGGTGCGGTTGGGCGGGGTTAGGGTCTAACCGGCATGAATCCGTATCGCAGGGCCGCCACGTTCCTCATCCGCATCGTCGCCATCTCGATGATCTTTTTCGGGGCGACCTTGTTCTTCTTCGACGGCGCGAAACAAAAAGTGTCCCGGCGGACGCCTGCACGCGTAGCTCCGGGCGCCGAATCGGCCGAAGCCCGGCCGGGGTTGGTCAATCGAATCGTCTCACGATCACTGCCATGGGCGCTGGTGATCATTGGGGTGCCATTGCTGGTCGGATCCTCGGCCCTGGCACGACGTCTCACCGAGGATCTGGACGACGAGGAACCATCATCGGAAACCTAGCCCTCATCCTTCACGCCCACCTGCCGTGGGTCCGGCAGTCGGCCCACAGACGCTACCTCGAGGAAAGCTGGCTACACGAGGCCATCGCCGAGTGCTACCTGCCGCTTCTCCTCGTGTTGCGTGGATGGGTCCGCGACCGGGTGCCCGCGCGGATCACCGTGTCGCTGTCGCCCACTTTGGTCGCGATGCTCGACGATTCGTTGCTGCGCGGACGGTTCGTGAAACGGCTGGAGGAGATGGAAGCGCTGGGCGAACAGGAGCGTTTCCGCACCGGCTGGCTGGGCGAATTCAAGGAAGCCGCCGAATTCCACGCCGATCGCGTCGACCAGCTGGCCCGGTTGTATCGCGAGATCGGGGGCGACATCGCAGGCGCCTTCGCGGAGTTGGCGAAGGCCGGTGTGGTCGAGCTCATCACGACATCGGCGACCCACGCGCTGTTGCCATTCTTGCTTGATCAGCCCGGGTCGCTCAGGGCCCAGGTCGTGACCGGCGTGAACTCCTTTCGGCGCCGATTCGGCTTCAAGCCCGCGGGGTTCTGGGTTCCCGAATGCGCGTTCGCCCCGGCTTTGGAAACGGCTTTGAAGGCAGGCGGTGTCCGCTGGTTCGTCATGGAGACGCACGGGCTGAACGCGGCTGAACCGCGCCCGCCGTTCTCGCCGCTGACGCCCGCGCTCACACCCGGTGGCATCGGTGTCGTCGCGCGCGATCCCGAGTCGGCCCAGCAGGTATGGAGTCGCCAGGGCGGCTACCCGGGAGATCCGGCCTACCGCGAATTCTACCGCGACGTGGGCTTCGATCTGGACCTTGACTACGTGGAGCCCTGCCTGCCCGCGCCGAAGGTCCGCGGTTTCACCGGCTTCAAGTATCATCGGGTCACGGGCGGCACGAACGAGAAGCAGCCCTATCGTCGTGCTGAAGCCATGGCGACGGTCCAACGCCATGCGGAACACTTCATCGCGGCGCGCCTGCGGCAACTGGATGCGGCGCGAATCGCCGGGTGCTCCGCTCCGCTCGTGACCGCGCCATATGACGCAGAACTGTTCGGGCACTGGTGGTTTGAAGGGCCCGAGTTTCTCGACGCCGTGGCCCGAACGGCGGCAAAGGAAGGCCGGCTGAAGCTGGTGACTCCGACCGACCATCTGCAGTCGGCGCCCGAGTTGCCAGTGGTCCAACCCGCCGCATCCAGCTGGGGTGAAGGCGGCGATTGGCGGCTGTGGCTGAATTCTTCCAACGCCTGGATCCAGGAAGAACTTCTCGCTGCCGACCGGGCGATGACCCGCATCGTCTCCACGTGCGTCGCTGCGGACGAGCCGGTCGAACGCGCTCTCCGGCAGATGACCCGCGAGCTGCTGCTTGCGCAGGCCAGCGACTGGCCTTTCATGCAGCGGACGGGAACCAACAGCGACTTCGCCCGGGGGCAGGTTGAGCTGCGGTTGTCGCGGTTCCGTTTGCTCGAAACGATGCTCTCGACCAAGAAGCTCGACTCGGCGGCGATCACCGCGATCGAGGTGGAGTCCCCGATCTTCCCGGGGAGCATGGCGGATCCGGCGGCGTGGATCCGGGTGCAATGACGAAGAACGAAGGCCAAAGGCCGAACAAACCCAGAAGAGCAAAGCCTTCCTCTGGACCGAACGACTTGTCGGTGCCGAGCAACCAAACGCTTGGGAGAGGTTGAGCGTCGGCCGTCGGACCCCGGGTTTCTTTCGGTCTTCGTCCTTCCCTTGGGCAATTACTTCCGCCGATCCGTTGACTTGATCGGGTCGACACCTATATTGCGAATCGGACAAAGTTAATCCGCTTTGTCTTTAGACCATGCAAATCACCAAAGCAGGCGAATACGGAGCGCTGGGCCTACTGGCCTTGGCGCGTCGTCCTTTTGGTGACGTGGTCATGTTGGAAGCCATCGCGCAGGAGGAGAGCATCCCCGCCAGTTTCTTGGGGAAGATTTTCCAGAACCTCGCCAAAGCCGGCCTAGTCCGGTCGGCCCGTGGTTCCGGCGGAGGGTTCGCCCTCCTGAAGACGGCCGAAGAAATCACCGTCCTTGCGGTCATCGAGGCGATTGAAGGCAAGATCGCCTTCCAGCGTTGCCTCGAAGAAAAACCCGACTGCACCCACATGGCCGGCTGTGCCTTGTGCGGCCTCTTCTCCGAAGCCCAGGACCGTGTGAAGGAAGTCTTCAGCCGGACGACCATCGCGAGCCTTTCCAAGAAGCACACGTCCTTCGCCGACCATCAGGCTGAGAACGGCCTTACCGGTCCGAAACACCAGCCCGGCAAACCGCTGCCCAAGATTCTCCCGAAACTTTCCAAGTCTCCCCAACCCATTTAACTGATCCAGCACTATGAGCGACACCTACACCCTCTACAACCAGACGGTCATGGACCACTTCATGAACCCCCGCAACATGGGCGACGTGAAAGATGCCGACGGCATCGGCGAAGTCGGCGCGGCGGCCTGCGGCGACATCATGAAGATCTCCCTCAAGATCAAGGACGGCAGGATCGAGGACGCCCGCTTCAAGACCTTCGGCTGCGGCTCCGCCATCGCCAGCTCCAGCATGGCCACCGAGCTCATCAAGGGCCGGACCATAGCGGAGGCCATGAACTTCTCGAACCAGGAAGTCGTCGACGCGCTCGGCGGCCTGCCTCCGGTGAAGATCCATTGCTCCGTCCTCGCCGAAGAAGCCCTCAAGGCCGCCCTCGAGGACTACGTGAAGAAGCACCCGGAACTGGCGGCGCAGATCAACAAGTCCGAGCCCGTCGCGGCCTGAGGCCTTCGCCCCGCCCCATTTCATTCCCTGCGGCTGGACCGGTGCCAACCGACAGCCGCAGGGTTTTTGTTTCGCCCGTTCCTTTCATCCCAGTCCACTGCCTACTCCGATGCGCCACGTTTTCCTCGACCACCAGTCCAGCACGCCCGTGCTGCCCGAAGTCTTCGACGCCATGAAGCCGTTCTTCATGGAGGCCTTCGGCAACCCGTCGTCGCTCCACCAGCACGGCCTGCGCGTGCGTGACGCGCTCAAGAAGGCCCGCCAGCAGATAGCCGCGCTCATCAACGCCGACAGCGAGGAGGAGATCTTCTTCACCTCCGACGGCACCGAGTCGTCCAACCTCGCCATCAAAGGCGTGGCCTACGCCAACGAGCGGAAGGGCAAGCACCTCGTCGTCTCCGCCACGGAACATCCGAGCGTCATGCAGTCGGTCGAGTTCCTGGAGAAGCAGGGCTGGACCTGCAGCCGTGTCAGCGTGGATCCGGAGGGGATGATCAACCTTGAGGAACTCAAGGCCGCCATCACGCCGCAAACCGTCCTCGTGGCCGTCCATCATGTGAACCACGACATCGGCACCATTGAGCCGATCGTCGAAGTCGGCCGCATCTGCGCAGAGAAGAACGTCCCGCTCTACGTCGACTGCGAAGCGAGCGCCGGTTGGCTGCCCGTCGATGTGAAACAGTTCGGTGCCGCGCTGGTCAGCTTTTCCCCGCACCGCTTCTACGGACCCAAGGGCGTCGGCGTGCTCTACCGCAACAAGAAGGCCCGCATCGTTTCCATCATGCACGGCGGCGTGCAGGAAGGCGGACGCCGCGCCGGGACCGAGAACGTCCCGGCCATCGTCGGCGGTGGCGTCGCGGCCGAAGTGGCCCTGCGTGAAATGCCCACGCGCATCGCGCACACGGCGGAGTTGCAGAAGCGCCTGTGGGACGGCCTCAAGACGAACATCAAGTTCATCAAGCTCAACGGCCCGGAACCCGGACCCAACCGCGTTTCGACGAACCTGAACCTCTCCACCGAGTTCATCGAAGGCGAAGGCCAGCTGCTCCTCTGCGACATGAACGGCATCGCTGTGGCCAGCGGTTCCAGTTGCGTCAGCAAGAGCCTGAAGATTTCACACGTGCTCGGGGCCATCGGCCTCGATCACGCGCTGGCCCAGGGCAACATCATCATGTCGCTGGGCAAGGACAACACCGTCGAAGACATCGACTACGTCGTCGAAGCCTTCGGTAAGATAGTCATCAAACTCCGCGGCATGTCGCCCATGTGGGACGAGTTCGAGCGGGGCGTGATCGACTCCGTCATCAACCCCACTGGGAGGGGAAAATCTTTTAGCCAGCACGCGGCCGACATTTCCGGCAAAGCGGCTCACTGATCGGGTTGCGCTGGCCAATCCTTTTTCCACAGAGTTGAACCGCGTTCCCCAATGCTCACCCAAGACGTCATCCTCGAAGCCCTGAAGACGGTAAAATACCCCGGCTTCTCCCGCGACATCGTTTCATTCGGCATCGTCAAACAGGCCGAGGCCGATGGCGGCAACATCAAAGTCCAGCTCCAGCTCACGACGGCGAATGCGCCGGTCGCACTGCAGTTGAAGGCCGAATGCACCAGGGCGTTGACCGGGCTGCCCGGGGTCGAGGGAATCTCCGTCGAAGTCCTCGCGCCCCAGACAGCAGGTGCGCCGACTCCGGCGTCCAACCGAGTCGTCGGAATCAAGAAGGTCGTCGCCATAGCGTCCGGCAAAGGCGGTGTCGGCAAATCGACCGTCTCCGTGAATCTCGCGTGTGCCCTGGCCAAGCTTGGCGCGAAGGTCGGCCTGCTCGATTGCGACATCTACGGCCCGAGCATTCCCTTGATGATGGGTGTTCACGGCCGGCCCTACGTTAGCGAGGAGGAAAAGCTCATCCCGCCGGTCAACCACGACGTGAAGCTCATGAGCATGGGTTTCCTGATCGAGGACGACCAACCCGTGATCTGGCGCGGGCCGATGATCCAGAAAACGATCCAGCAGTTCGTCGGTCAGGTGGACTGGGGTGAACTCGACTTTCTCCTCGTCGACCTGCCGCCGGGCACGGGCGATGCGCAGCTTTCACTTTGCCAGACTGTTCCACTCGACGGCGGCGTCATCGTCACCACGCCGCAGGAAGCGTCGCTCGGCGTCGTGCGGAAAGGCATCAACATGTTCACCAAGGTCAACGTGCCCATCCTCGGCATCGTGGAGAACATGAGCTACTTCACCGCTCCGGACGGTTCCCGCGTCGAGATCTTCGGCCATGGCGGTGGAAAGGCCGAAGCCGAACGCCAGAAAGTCTCGTTTCTTGGCGAGATCCCCCTCTTCACCTCCATCCGGGAAGGCGGCGACAAAGGGGTGCCGGTCACGGTCGGGGATCCAACAGGCGCGCCCGCGCTGGTTTTTCTGCAGATGGCAAACAGGCTCCGGGACCTTCTCGGGGCGTGAGGCTTAGGGCGGGGTGGAGCCTTGTGCCGGGGAGCAATCGCAGGTTTTGATCAACCCTTGTCGGCAAATACCGATTGAACACTGGCAGGTGATCGATACCTTGCGTCACCGTGTTCCTTGTCTCCGCTACCATGGGCAATCAGATCCTAGAGAACGTTTCAGGAAATGACTTGGTCCGGAAGTCATCCCTCTACCGCGAGTATCAGGCGGAGCGTGAGGAAATCCTCCGGCACAAGTGGATCGAATCGGAGAAGGCCGGCTACGACGTGGGCTTCGAACGGGCGCTGACCGACTGGATCATCAACTATCGCGCCCAGTGGCGGAAATCCAGGATGCGGCGGCTGCAGGAAAACAAGTGATCCTAGGCAGGCCCCTGCTTTGGCCCGTTATCCCCAGTGTGGGATAGCCATCACGGATCCCAAAGAATCGACGGATTGTTGGTCCTCCCCTCGTCCCGTTTCAGATCCCAGTAGTCTCCCAGTTTGAACCCCTTCACGTGTCCGTCGAAGAAGCCGAGATGCGCGGCCTTGTTGTGCGCGTTCGTGTGGACGGCGTTCCGGGTTCCCCAAGCTCGACGGTGCTGGTTGTCGAACATCCAGGTGGTGGAAACCGGCTTCTTGATCTCGAACAGTTTCGTTTCCCTGCCATTGGCGGTGCGGTTGTTGATGTTCCCGTTGATCGCATAGTGGAACAGGTTGATCCCGTCCGACCGGTTGGTGTTACCGGGACAAAGCCAGATGGTCGTGGACACCTGGGTCAGCGGGTTCGTCCTCCAATCCTGGCCGCTGTAGGGCGTCACGTTGACCTCCCTTGGAAGGAGGCTCAGCCAACTTCCCTTGGGTTCGCCGGCCGCGGGATATGCCAGGCCGTCGGGCGGCAGGAGATCATTGTTGCCTTGGGCGTAGAGGTGAGTGGCCATCAACCACTGCTTCAAGTTCGACTTGCAGACCGTGGCGGCCGCCCGGCTTCTTGCCGTGCTGAGTGCCGGGAGCAGCAGAGAGGCAAGGATCGCGATGATCGCGATGACCACCAGCAACTCGACGAGCGTGAAGGCGGCCTTCGCCTTGCGGAGCATTCGTTCGAAGTGATCGGCGGCCTTCACAGGGGTGTTTTCTAGCAGAACCCCGGGGTTTCTGGAAACTCCGTTTGCGGCCGCGGCGCGTGTTCCCTAGCTTCCGCGCTCCATGGTCCGACTCGTCCTTTTCGACATCGACGGCACACTCATCCACACCAACGCGGCCGGCATCACCGCCTTCGGCGAAGCCTTCCGCGAAATCTTTCACTATCCGGCGGCCGTTCGCGACGTGTCCTTCGCCGGGAGGACTGACACGGGACTGGCTCGGCAGATTCTCCGCGCCCACGGCTTTGAACCCACGCCGGCCGACTTCGACCGCTTCTTTGCCTGCTACCTCCGGTGGCTGCACCACATTCTTGGACGGGTTGGCGGTGGGATCTTCGATGGGGTGGGACCGTTCATGGCCGGCCTCCGCGCGCAGCATGAGCGTCCGACCTTTGGCTTGTTGACCGGCAACATCCGGCGCGGAGCCGAGATCAAGCTGGCCCGCTTCGGCATCTGGAACGACTTCGAGTTCGGGGCCTTCGCCGACGACCACGAGAACCGCAACGAGATCGCCCGCGTGGCCCAGATGCGCGGGTCGGAGCTGCTGGGCCGCCCGCTGGCTGGCGACGAGATCCTGGTCATTGGCGACACGCCCCTCGACATCGAATGCGGGCGAGCCATCGGCGCCCGTGTCCTCGCCGTGGCCACGGGCCATTTCACGGTCGACCAGTTGAATGCGCACAAGCCCGACTGGGCCGTGAAGTCGCTTGCTGAAGTTCCGGCCGCCGAAGTCCTGCGGTAGGCCGGAGGCTCCCGTGCTTTATCGGCTTCGCGTTCCTTCGCGCCCTTGGCGGATGGCCCTTCAGCCTCACCCCACCCGCTTCGTAAGCCAGAGACCGATTGCGCTGAAGGCGACATTCGGTGCCCACGCGGAAATGCCCGGCGGCAAATAGCCGCCCGTGCCCAAGGCCAGCGCGAGCCGTTGCACGATGAAGAAGGCGAAGGCGATGAAGATGCTGCTGGCCACTCCGACGAACGCGTTGCGCCGACCGGCCGACATCCCGAACGGCACCGCCATAAACACCACGACGACGCAGCGCCAGGGTTCCGCCAGCCGCGCGTGGAACTGCGTTTGGAGCAACGCCTGCCTGCCGGGCGGAAGTTCCGGATTCAAGGCGAGGTAGGTCCTGATTTCACTGAGCGACAACTGCGCACCCTTAGTGGCCCGCACGTTGGAAAGGCCGGCGATCTTGACCTCGCTGCGGATGAACTCCGGCGTCTCGCGCCAGTCGGAGAAGGCCAGCCGGTTGGTCATCACCGGCGGATCCGAGATCGCATCGGCGGCGTTGCGGTAGCGGACATCGCGCACGTTGAAGAACACCCAACTCCCGTCCTCGAAGCGCGCGCGCTCCGCGTAGATCTCGCGTCGGCCGCCGTCGGGTGTTTCCCAGAGAACCAACGGCCGGATCATCTCGGCCGTGCGGATGTTGCAGGACTCGATGGACCAGGTCCGGTTGTCGCGCGCGTTGCGGAAAGCCATCTGGGGGCGCCAATCTTCCTTGGACACTTTTCCGGAACCCTTGTCCAGCATGGCAGCCGCCCTGGCCGGACTGTCCGGGGCGATCCACTCGTTCACCGAGAGCAGCAGGAAACTCGCGATCACTCCGACGCCGAGATACGGCACCATCAGGCGCCAGGTGCTGATGCCGGCGGCGCGCATCGCCGTCAGTTCATGGTGCTTGGCGTGGTTCGTCAGCGAGTAGAGCAGCGCCAAAAGCAGCGACATCGGCAGTATGAGGTTCAGGAACCCCGGCATCGCGTAGAGGTAATATCTGGAGATCGCCGAAGGCCCCATCTGCGCATCGCGAAACTTCTCCAGCATGGCGAAGACGTCGAACGAGATGAGGAAGACCAGGAACCCCACGAGACAGCCGATCAGCGGGATCAGCAGTTCTCGCAGCAGGTAACGGTCGAGGAGACGCACGCCGCAGGCTAGAGGGCCGTTCACGGGCGACGCAAGATTGGCGGCGCTTGCCGAGCTTCGTTCAACCCGGTTTCATTTCCTCCATGGACCCCAAGGAAGCGTTGATCGCCCTGAACATGGTCGAACACGTCGGGCCGGTTCGGCTGCGCAAACTGGTCGACCATTTCGGCGACGCCCCGTCCATCCTCCGCGCCAGCCGCAACCAGCTCCAGGCCGTGCCCGGCATCGGCACCGAGATCGCCGATTCGATCGCCGGTTGGGAAACGACCGTCGATCTCGCCGGCGAACTCAAACGCATCGCCGACTTCGGTTGCCACGTTCTCACCGCCGATGATGCGGCCTATCCGCCCTCGTTGAAGGAGATATACGATCCGCCCGTCGTGCTTTATGTGAAGGGCGCTCTCACGGAGAAGGACCACAACGCCGTCGCGCTGGTAGGTTCGAGGATGGTGACGCCCTACGGCACCGAGACCGCCCGCAAGCTCGCCTACCAGCTGGGCTACGTCGGCGTGACCGTCGTGAGCGGTGGTGCGCGGGGCATCGACACGGCGGCGCACCAAGGCGCGCTCCAGGCCAAGGGCCGCACCATTGCCGTCCTGGGAACCGGGATAAACCTGGTGTTTCCGTCGGAGAACAAGGAGCTCTTCCACCGCATCGCCGAGGACGGACAGGGCGCGCTCATCACCCAGTTCCCGTTCAATCGCAAGGCCGACAAGCAGTCCTTCCCCATCCGCAACCGCATCGTCGCCGGCATGACGCTCGGCACCGTCGTCGTCGAGGCCAACCTCACCAGCGGCGCGCTCATCACCGCCAACATGGCCACGGATTACGGCCGACAGGTCTTCGCCGTCCCGGGCCGGATCGATTCGCCGCGCAGCAAGGGCTGCCACGACCTGATCAAGAAAGGAGCGAAACTCTGCGAGGGGCTGGAGGATATCCTGAGCGAATTCGAGTATCTTTTCCCGGCCTCCAACCGCCCGGCCGGCGCAGGTGAAACCGGCGTGCTGCCTGCGCTGACGCTCACGGAAAACGAACAGATGGTCTACGGGCTCCTGAGCGAAACCGAGACCACCATCGACGAGCTCATCCAACGCAGCGGCCTTCCCAGCTCCGCCGTCTCCGTCACGCTCCTCACCCTCGAGATGAAACGGATGATCAAGCAGCTCCCCGGAAAACTCTTCATCCGCAGCCGATAGGGTTCTCTCTCGTCGACGAAGGACACGAAGGGCGGGAGGACTGCCCAGCCGTCTTTCGTGGATGAAGACGTTCCCAGTCAACCCACCGACTGACCCTGGCGGCGAGTCCTAGTATCCCAGCTTCGCCAACTCGTCTTGGAGCACGGCCTGGAACTCGATGATCTCCGGCTGCGGCGGGCGATACCCGGCGACCTTCGTGACCAGGCCGAGCCGACCTGTCTGGTCGAGATGCCACGCGGCCGTGTTGCCATCGCTGAAGGCCACTTGGCCGCTGACGAGCGCGCCGGGCTTTGTGATGGCATCCACCGAGACCTTCACGTTCCCGGTCACCGGCGGCAGACCATCTTCGGGCAGCGCACCGGGAGCGGCGGCGGCATCGGGCGGGATCGGAGCCGGGCCGGGCGAGGGTGCGGGAGCGGCGGGTTTGGCGCCGAGGATCGGCGTGTGCTCTGTCGGTTTGTCGACGATCTGAAGCTTGAGGTCGCCGATGAGGAAGCGGACCTCCATGTAGGTCATCGACACGCCGAAGTCGGTGCCCAGCTTCTTCTGGATATCGGAGATGGAGAGACCGTCGGCCAGCCAGGTGGCCACCTTCTGTTTCTGTTCGTCGGAGAGTTGCATGTCTACGGCGACACTGTGGACCACGGACGCCCGCCGACAAACACGAATAGTCTTCCTGTTCCATGGGAATCGGCCGGCCATCGCAGGGTTGGACAAGCTATGTGCCGAGGAGAAGAGTCTGGCCTATGAGGATCATGGTATGGAAACACCGAGGACGGATCGAGTCGGGTTGGTCGGTCTGGGAAGTCCTGCTGGTCCTGTTCGCCGTGAGTATTCTTGTCCTGCTGTTGTTGCCGGCTTTGGCCAAGCGAACCTCAAAGGCCTCAAGACTCTCCTGCATCAACAATATAAAGCAGATTAGCACCGGTTTTCGACTCACCAGCAATGACACCGTCGGGCGTTCTCCATTCGCCAAGATCGGTCCATCCAACCTGGTTGGCGCGGCCAATCTCTGGAGGCTTTTCCAATACGCGCAGAATGACATTTCCAGTCCCAGGATACTGATCTGCCCACAGGACTCGAAACGAACGGCGGCGAATGATTTCTTCGAGGAGACGAATTCTCAGTTCTCTTCGGAAAGTTTCGCCCATCCCTCAAAACGAAACACGGCCCTGAGCTAATTCTACGCTCTGGATGCCGAAGAAGGCACCCCGACGAAGTTCCTGCTTGGCGACCGCAATCTGACGCGTGATCCGAAAGCGTCGGACGCTTCTCCGGGCCAGACGCTCCTGGCCGGCGCACAGCGTCTCGGGTCAACCGAGCTCGAAACCAAGAATCTCAGGTGGTCCACCGGGATGCATGATCGCCGCGGCAACGCTGCTTTCATGGACGGCAGCGCGCAGCAGTTGACCAGCCCCAAGCTCCGCCAAGCCCTGCTCGATTCCGGGGACAGGGCCAACCGCATCTGGCTGCCGCAGTGAACGGTGTTGTGGACATGAAAAGACCCGCCGCATTCGCGACGGGCCGATGCTTATCAATCGTTTCCTGGGGCCAAGGCTCAGGCCTTCGGAGACGCTCCGGCGACGCTCAGGCCGATTTCAATCTCGTTGGAGACCTTGTCCTCGGCCTCGCCCGGCTTGATGCCGAAGTCGGCGCGTTTGATGGTGAAACTGGACCGGATGACGAGGAGGTCGCCGTCCTGCTGGCCGCCCCGGGCTTTAAGCTTGTCCTTCAAGTAGGTGATCTTGGCGGGAATGGTGAGGTCCTTGGTCACGCCCTTTAGGGTGAACTTGCCGGCGACGTCGGCGGTGGTGACGGCGCCCTCGGTCTTGGCGTTCTTCACCGATACCACTTCGAAAGCGATCTCGGGATGCTTGGAGACATCGAGCCAGCCATCGCTGTGGAGATGCCCCAGCATGACGGGGTTGCCGACGTGCAGGGATTTGGCGGCGATGACGATCTTGCCTGTCAGCGACGCGGGCTTGGCCGGATCGAACATCACCTTGCCGGAAATGCCGTTGGCGGATCCGCTGATCGCCTCGAGCGGGGCGTCGAGCTTGAAGGTGGCGTTGTTCACTCCCTTCGGATCCTTGAAATCGAAGGCAAGCGACGCGGCGGACGCCGACGCGGCGGCCAGAACCAGGGCTAACGTGGGGATGAGGAGTTTCTTCATGGCGGGTTTCTGTTTCAGGTTTTGGAGGCGGTCTTGCGACGGAGCAGTCGCGCGGCGGCGATGAAGGCGATGGAGACGGCTCCGGCCACGGCGAGCAGCTCGATGCCGGGGACAAAACGTTTGTCCCAGACGGGCGTCTCGATCTCGGTGACCGGATCGCGTTCCAGACGCTGCACGGAAGTCTTGGTCCAGCCCGTGTTGGCGCCGGCGGCGAACCACCAGACGATCCCCACGGCGGAGACCAGGATTCCTAGGTTTAACAGCGTCTTGTTCATCGCAGTGCGGGCGCAAACTAGCCGCAAAGTTCCGTCATGCAAGCCGGCCTCATTCATCGGATCAGCCCGGCTTCGCCACCCGAATCGTTCGGTCGCCAGGCTTGTCGTGGAAGGGGATAAGGGTGCGTAACCGGGGACCAAGGGGGGCTTATACCTGAACACGGGGCGTTGACGCTTGTCCGCCTGAGCCGTTGTATGAGAGGTATCTGGAAGTCCGCCAAACCGTCCCATGCCACGCATGGCCGCGGAGCGTCGGTCAAAACCAAGCCAAACCATGACCCTGGTCCAACAGATCTTCCAATCGTCCCTCGGGAGGAAATACGTCGCGGCGCTGACGGGCGCCGGACTCTTCTTCTTCCTGATCGGGCATCTCGCAGGAAACCTGCAGGTGTTCGGCCCGCCGGATCTCATCAACGGCTACGCGCACTTCCTGAAATCGAAGCCGCTGATGGTCTGGGGTGCCCGCCTCGGTCTTCTCGCCTGTGTCGGACTGCACATCTACGCGGTCATTTCCCTCGCGATGGAATCCAAGGCGGCCCGCCCGGTTGCCTACGCCGGTGGCGCGGCCTACGGATCGGCTTGGCGCTCGCGCTACATGCTGGTCAGCGGCCTCGTGATCCTGGCCTTCGTCGTCTACCATCTCGCGCACTTCACCGCGCTGCTGCCGGGCATCAATGGCTTCGGTGATTTCTCCAAGTTGAAGACGGAGCTGAAGGATGCCGGCGAAGTCCCTGACGTCTACGCGATGATGGTCCTCGGCTTCCGGGTCTGGTGGGTGACGGTGTTCTACCTGGTCGCGCAGGCGCTTCTCTTCGTCCATCTCGGCCACGGCTTGTCGGCCATGTTCCAATCGCTCGGACTGCGAAACCACGTCTGGTGGCCGCGCATCCAGATCTTCGCGAAGGTCTTCAGCACCGCGTTGCTCATCGGCTATGTCTCGATCCCGATCGCAATCACGCTGGGACTCGGCCGGGACTACTCCGACCGGGCCAAGGCCGGCTTGAACATGCCCCTAGGAACGACCGTAACCAAAACCCCGATGCTGGCCGTCCGTCAGGAGGAGGCGAAGTAACATGGCGACGCTCAATTCCAACATTCCCGCAGGCCCGCTCGCCTCGAAGTGGGAGAAGCACAAGTTCAGCTCCAAGCTGATCAACCCGGCCAACAAGCGGAAATACAAGGTCATCGTCGTCGGGGCCGGGCTCGCAGGAGCCAGCGCCTCGGCCACGCTCGCCGAGCTCGGCTACGAAGTTCACAACTTCGTCTTCCACGATTCGCCGCGCCGCGCCCATTCCGTGGCCGCGCAGGGCGGCATCAACGCCGCCAAGAACTACCAGAACGACGGCGACTCCGTTCACCGGCTCTTCTACGACACGATCAAGGGCGGCGACTACCGCGCCCGCGAATCAAACGTCCACCGCCTCGCCGAAGTCTCGGTCAACATCATCGACCAGTGCGCCGCCCAGGGCGTGCCCTTCGCCCGCGAATACGGCGGCCTGCTCGACAACCGCTCCTTCGGCGGCGCGCAGGTTTCCCGCACGTTCTACGCGCGCGGCCAGACCGGCCAGCAGCTCCTCCTCGGTGCCTACTCCGCGCTGAACAAGATGATCGGTGCCGGCGCGGTTAAGTCCCACACGCACGCCGAGATGCTTGATCTCGTGGTCGTGGACGGACACGCCAAAGGCATCATCGTCCGCAATCTCCAGAGCGGCGAAATCACCCGGCACAGCGCCGACGCGGTCGTGCTGGCCACGGGCGGCTACGGCAACGTTTACAATCTCTCCACCTACGCCCGCGGCTCGAACGTCACGGCCAGTTGGCGCGCCTACAAACGCGGCGCGACTTTCGGCAATCCCTGCTACACGCAGATCCATCCGACCTGCATTCCCGTCTCCGGCGACTACCAGTCGAAGCTGACCTTGATGTCGGAATCGCTCCGCAACGACGGCCGCATCTGGGTGCCGAAGAAGAAGGAAGATTGTGCGAAGCCGCCCGCCGACATCGCCGAGGGCGACCGCGACTACTACCTGGAGCGGATGTATTCCGCCTTCGGCAATCTCGCCCCGCGCGACATCGCCAGCCGCGCGGCGAAGTATGTTTGCGACGAAGGCCGCGGCGTCGGCCCCACCGGCTTGGGCGTCTATCTCGACTTCAGCGAATCCATCCGCCGTCTCGGCGAGGACAAGGTGCGTGAGCGCTACGGCAACCTCTTCGCGATGTATCACGAGATCACCAACGAGGACGCCTACAAGACGCCGATGCGCATCTATCCGGCGGTCCATTACACGATGGGCGGCCTCTGGGTGGACTACAACCTGATGAGCAACGTCCCCGGCCTCTTCGTGCTGGGCGAGGCGAACTTCTCCGACCACGGCGCCAACCGCCTCGGCGCGTCCGCGCTGATGCAGGGATTGAGCGACGGTTACTTCGTCCTGCCCGCCACCATCTCCACCTACCTCGCCACGGTGAAGCCCGGCAACCGCCCGGCAACCGACAAGGGCGAATTCAAGGAAGCCGAGGAGAACGTCCGCGGCTTTATCCAGCGCGTCACCGCCAGCAGCGGCAAACGCACGCCCGACAGCTTCCACAAGCAGCTCGGCAAACTTATGTGGGAACATTGCGGCATGGCCCGCACCGCCGCCGGATTGCAGAAGGGCATCCAGCTCATCGGCGAACTGCGCGAGGAATACCGCACCAATGTGAAAGTCCTCGGTGAAGCCGGCGGCTGGAACCAGGGCTTGGAGAAGGCCGCCCGCGTGGCCGACTTCATCGAACTCGGCGAGCTGATGTGCCGCGACGCGCTCATGCGCGAGGAAAGCTGCGGCGGCCATTTCCGCGAGGAATACCAATACACCGCTGCCGACACCGAAGTGCAGAAAGGCATCGTCAACGCCGGCGACGTAAAACGCGACGACGACAAGTATGCCTTCGTGGCCGCCTGGGAATACGCCGGTGCCCCCGACAAGGCCCCGATCCTGAACAAGGAAGACCTCAAGTATGAGGAAGTGAAGATGAGCACTCGGTCTTACAAGTGAGCAGGCAGCGAGGATGTCACAACCTGTGATCTCCTTGGAAACCAGCATGAGCACCGACACCAACTTCATCCCCGCCGAGCGCATCGAGCGCCGCATCCTGCTCGTGCGGGGGCAGAAGGTGCTGCTGGACCGCGACCTGGCCGAGCTCTACGGCGTCGAGACCCGCGTGCTCAACCAGGCGGTTCGCCGGAACATCGGGCGGTTCCCGGAAGACTTCATGTTCGCGCTGAGTCGGGAGGAGATTCTGAGGATATCACAATCTGTGACATCCTCGGGTCAGGCCGAACTCAAGTATTCCAAGAGCGTCCTCGCCTTCACCGAACAGGGCGTAGCGATGTTGTCTGGAGTTCTTAATAGTAAGCGTGCCGTCGAGGTGAACATCGCCATCATGCGGACGTTCGTGCAGTTGCGGCAGTGGCTTTCCACCCATGCTGACCTCGCCCGAAAACTGGCCAGCCTGGAACGCAAATACGACGAGCAGTTCCGCGCCGTCTTCGACGCCATCCGCGAACTGATGGAGCCGACAACTCCGACGCAGAAGCGCGAGATCGGATTTAACACCAACCTTCCCGAGAAAGCATCCAAGCCGAAGTCTCGGTCCCGAGCGAAAATTTCCCCATGAAAGTGACCCTCAAAGTCTGGCGGCAGAAGAACGCGACCTCCGCCGGCGAGTTCAAGACCTACACCTCGCCCGAGCTGAACGAGAACATGTCGTTCCTGGAGATGCTCGACGTCGTGAATGAAGAACTCGCCAACACGGGCGAGGAGCCCATCGCCTTCGACCACGATTGCCGCGAGGGCATCTGCGGCACGTGCTCGCTGGTCATTGACGGCAAGCCGCACGGCCCGCACAAGGGCGTGGCGACCTGCCAGACCTACATGCGCAGCTTCAACAACGGCGACGAGATCGTCGTCGAGCCGTGGCGCGCCGCTCCGTTCCCGATCATCAAGGATCTGGTCTGTGACCGGAAATCCTTCGACCGTATCCAGCACGCCGGCGGCTTCATCAGCGTTCGCACCGGTGCCGCGCCCGACGCGAACAGCATCCCCGTGCCGAAGGAAGACGCCGACCTCGCGATGGACGCCGCCCAGTGCATCGGCTGCGGCGCCTGTGTGGCCGCGTGCAAGAACGCCAGCGCCATGCTCTTCGTCGCCGCCAAGGTCTCCCACCTCGGCCTCATGCCGCAGGGCCAGCCCGAGCGCTATAAGCGTGTGAAGGCGATGGTGGACCAGATGGACACCGAAGGTTTCGGCGGCTGCACCATCACCGGCAGCTGCGAGGCGGTCTGCCCCAAGGAAAT
>JBBRDN010000008.1:0-51882 GCA_038203875.1 Verrucomicrobiota bacterium | reverse complement strand
GGGCCGACATGCTGCGCGAACGTCTCGCCAGCGTGCCGCGGCCGCACTGCAGGGCCCGCGGCGGCGACGCGTCTCTGGACAAACCACAGGAGTAGGCACAGCTTGCAACACGAAGTATGAGCGACGAAGCAATGAACAATTTCACGCCCCGGGCCCAGCAGGTGCTGGCTCTTGCGCGCAAGGAAGCCGACCGCTTTAACCACAACTTTGTCGGCACGGAGCATCTGCTCCTTGGGCTGATCAAACTGGGGCAGGGCGTCGCCGTGAACGTCCTGCAGAAGATGGGACTCGACCTGGATACCGTCCGCCTCGAAGTCGAGAAACAGGTCGGCACCGGCCCCGACCAGAAGAGGGTCGGCAACATTCCCTACACGCCCCGCGTCAAGAAGGTCCTTGCCCTTGCCGCGAAGGAAGCGAAGGCGCTCAACCATACCTACGTCGGCACCGAGCATATCCTCCTTGGTTTGCTGCGTGAGGGTGACGGTGTTGCCGCACGGGTTCTCAAAAACCTGGATGTCGACATTGAGCTGACTCGTCAGGAAATCCTGAAGGAGCTCGATCCGAACTTCGCCGCCCAGGAAGAACAGTCGGGCATCCCGCAGGAAAGTGCGGGTGAGAAGCCTCCCGGTGCCGGTGAAAAGAAGGGAGACGTCAAGACCCCCGCTCTGAAGGCCTTCGGCCGTGATCTCACCGAGATCGCGAAAAAGGGCGAGATGGATCCAGTCATCGGTCGCCAGTCCGAGATCGAACGCGTCATCCAGATCCTCTGCCGTCGCACCAAGAACAACCCTGTGCTGCTCGGCGAAGCCGGTGTCGGCAAGACCGCCATCGTCGAAGGGCTCGCCCAGGAAATCGCCCGTGGTAACGTTCCTGAGATCCTTCGCGAGAAACGCGTCGTCACGCTCGACCTCGCCCTGATGGTTGCCGGCACGAAATATCGCGGCCAGTTCGAGGAACGCATCAAAGCAGTGATGGACGAAATCCGCCGCGCTAAGAACGTCATTCTCTTCATCGATGAATTGCACACGATCGTCGGCGCGGGTTCCGCCGAAGGCACGATGGACGCGAGCAACATCATCAAGCCGGCGCTTGCGCGCGGTGAGATGCAGTGCGTCGGCGCGACCACGCTCAACGAATACCGGAAATACATTGAGAAGGACGCCGCGCTCGAACGCCGCTTCCAAAGCGTCAAGGTCGAGGCTCCCTCCATCGAGGATGCCATCGCCATCCTCAAGGGCCTTCGCGGCAAGTATGAGGAGCATCACCGCGCGAACATCACAGACGCGGCGGTCAAGGCATCGGTCGAGTATTCCGAGCGCTACATCACCGACCGGTTCCTTCCCGACAAGGCGATCGATGTGATGGACGAGGCCGGTTCCCGTGCCCGCATCATTTCGATGACCCGTCCTCCTGAGGTCAAACTCCTCGAAGCCGACATCGAGGACATCAAGGGCAAGAAGGAGAAGGCCATCAAGGAGCAGGACTTCGAGGGCGCCGCGTCGATGCGCGACAAGGAACGGCAGGCGAAGGAGAAGCTCGAAAGCGTTCTCACAAGCTGGCGCACGAACCGCGAAGAGAAACGCGTCACGGTCGACGAGGAGGACATCATCCAGATCGTTTCCAAGTGGACGGGCATTCCGTTGACCCGCCTCGAGAATAACGAAAAGCAGAAGCTCCTCCGCCTCGAGGAGGAGATGGCCAAGATCGTCATCGGCCAGAAGGAAGCGGTCTCCGCCCTCTGCCGTGCGCTTCGCCGGTCGCGCGCCGATCTCAAGGATCCGAAGCGGCCGATCGGCACGTTCGCGTTGCTCGGGCCCACGGGCGTTGGCAAGACGCTGCTCGCGAAGAGCCTCGCGGAAACCTATTTCGGCGACTCCAAGTCGCTCATCCAGCTCGACATGTCGGAATACATGGAGCGCCACAACGCCTCCCGCATGATCGGCTCGCCTCCCGGCTATGTCGGATTCGAGGAGGGAGGCCAGCTCACCGAGCAGGTCCGGCGTCGTCCCTACTCCGTCGTGCTTTTCGACGAGATCGAGAAGGCTCATCCCGATGTGATGAACATGCTCCTCCAGATCCTTGAGGAGGGTAAGCTCACCGACAACGTGGGCCGCGTGGTCAATTTCCGGAACACCATCATCCTGATGACGTCGAACGTCGGCGCGGAGCTGATCAAGAAGAACTCCACCCTGGGCTTCTCGCCCATCAAGGACGAGTCGAGCTACGAGAAGATGCGCGAGAAGATCCTCGAAGAATCCAAGCGCGTTTTCAAACCGGAGTTCCTCAACCGCATGGACGAGATCATCGTCTTCCGGTCGCTGACCAAACCCGATCTGCTTCAGATCCTCGATCTGGAGATCCAGAAGGTTTCCGATCGCCTGAAACACCAGAAGATCAACCTGACCTTCGACGAGAAGGCCAAGGATTTCCTGGTCGAGAAGGGTTACGATCCGACCTACGGCGCCCGTCCGATGCGCCGTGCGGTCGAACGCCATCTCGAGGACCCGCTCGCCGAAGAGATCCTTCGCGGCAACTTGCACGAGACCGAACCTGTCCTTGTCACTGTGGAAGAGGGCAAGATTGTATTCCGCCAAAGCGCTTCGACTGCCGGTGCGGGCGCACTGTCGACCTAGTCCCGGCCAACCTCCATCGATTCACGAAAGAGCCCGGTCAGCCGGGCTCTTTTTGTTTCCTCTACGCGTCGGGAATTTGACGCCGCCGGTTTATCCAGACGTGGCGCCGGTGCCAAGTGGTCCGGGGGCGTTTCGCTCAGTTCTTGCCGATGCGGATGTTGCCGCCCGATGTGCGAAGTTTCAACTCGGGGCCGCCTTCACCCATTTTGCCGACGATGGAATGGCTTTTGGCCTTTCCCTGCATCGTGACCGGTAGATCGCACGTCACGTTGCCGCCCGAGGCCGTGGCATCGAGGTTGACTGAGGTGGTTCCCGGAAGTTTCAGGCTGATGTTCCCTCCGGCGGTCTTTAAGCTCATGGACTCCTTGGGGGATTCGGTGAGCTCCAGGGTGATGTTGCCGCCGGACGTGGCGGCTTCGACGGTGCCTTTGCCTTGCTTGAGTTTGATGTTCCCACCGGCGGTGCGGAGGTCGAATTTGCCGGATGCACCGGTGATCGCGATCGAGCCGCCGCTGGTCGCTGCGTCGATCTTCCCGCCTTCGATGACCTTTAGTCCGATGCTTCCTCCGGCGGTTTTGACGGAAAGGTCTCCGGCAATGGCCTCGGCTTGGACAGAACCGCCGCTGGTCTGGAGAGACACGGTGCCCGCGAGTTTGTTGGCCGCAATAGATCCGCCTGCGGTCTTCATGGAAATGGTGCCGGCCAAATCATCGACTTTGGCGTTGCCCCCAGAAACCGAGAGTTCGGCTTCGGTCTTCCGTGGGACCGAGATCTCGAACTTCACCTTTAGCCGAGGCTTGTTCCAGCCCCAGCCTTGCGACCGCGGCGCCTTACCCTCGGCCCGGACGGTGGTTCCGTCCTGGGTGATCGTGACCTGGTAGTCCTTCAACAGATTGGCCGCCTCCGACTCGCTGGCGTTCTCCGCGTCCCGCGTGACCTTGACCGTGATGGCTTTCGTATCACTGCCGGAAACGGTCAGGGAACCCGACTCAACGGTGGCGACAAGTTTGCCGGATCCAGGCAACGCGAACGTCTTCTCGATGACGTCTTTCTTGGGGTCGGCGGCGAGCACGTTGAGTGTCAGGGACAGGCCCAGGAGGCCAAGTCCGGTGCGGAGTGTCGTGGAAGAAATCATCTTCATGGTTGGAGGAAAACCCGGTGCTGCCCGAAAGGTTTCAACGTTCTGCTCGCTACCGGCTGTAGTTAGATTATGGACCGTGCAACGAGGATTCGCAAAGTCTGGGTTGCCCTGCTTGAACGGCTCCCAATCCGGAGCGGGTCACCGTGGCCGATACGTCCCGCCATATCGCGTCGAAGTCTTCCCGTAGTCGCGGGCTTGTGGCCTGGAGATAGGCCGAAGCCAACTGAGGGGAGAGCTTTGCGCGCGCCTGCGGACTGAGCCGCCGGCCAATGCGGGTCAGGGTCAGTTCTACTCCTTCAATGCTTGAGTAGGATCCGAGCCAGTTCTCGTCCCGCATCCGGATCAGGATGGCTTCGGTCCCGTCGGGAGCCACTGCCAGCGCCCTCTCCAGTCCGGAGAGAACCTCAGCAACGAAAGGTGCCTGCGGCCGGCCGGTTCGCTCTTGGAATTCGATGGAGAGGAAATGGTCCCACACGACGTCGAGCACGATGCCTCCGGTGCGGCGAAGCTCCGCGGGCATGTCCGCCCTTGCCGCCAGCATGCGGGGATGTCGGTCTGTCGCAGTGTCGATGAGCGTGTGCAGCGACAGCCCGTGCCTGAGTTTCGGATCACCGATCAATTCGAGTCGCGACCGACCGAACAGATCCGCCAGCCAGTTGCCCATGAGGACGCGATCGTCCAACGGCGAAAGTGCGAAGTGGGCCAGCCAGTTCATGCAATTGAGGGTCCCGCGTTGGTCGACGGATTAGAAGCCGAATGGCCCTGGCGCGTGGATTTACGAATGGCAAAGGAGATGAAGGCGCGATTATACAGCCGCACGGTGGATGAGGCGCCTGCTAATTCTTCCCTCAGGGTCGCGATTCCAGTTGGAGAACCGCGGGAATGCTTTCTAGCATCCGCGTGTCGGAGGCGATTTCCCTGCCCCGGCTCCCCACGATGATTTCGACGCCAGCCATGTCCGTATCGGAAACGCAGCTCACCCTGCTCCAGTCGATCAACCTCCGACTCGCGTTGCTCGGACTTCCAGCATTGCATTCGGTGCCGCCCGGGCCGCTGCAACAGGCTTCCGGCCAGTTGCTGGCCCGTAATCGCGAGACGAACCGCCTTCTGGCGAACTACCTTTGCCCGGCCGACTGGCGGATCCAGCAGTGGTTGAACGACTACCTCTACGACGTCTGCGCACCGGCCAAGCTGCCGTCGACGACCTTCATCCTCGACATGCCCGGCCTGGCCCGTGAGCTGTCGCTGCCGCCGGACCAGGACAAGTTCGTTTCCGACATCATCAGCTCCTACCGTGTCCGGAACGGCGTGCTGCACAATCCGGCCAAGGACCGTCGCACGACGGCCGGGGTTTTCCACGTGGCGGAAGGCGGCCTTCCGATACCCGACGACAAGCTGGCCGTTCCACTTGCGACCTTCGGCAAAATGTTGGCCGTTGCGCTAAATCCTCCGCGCGAGCTGATGCGCCTGCCGATCACCGCCAGCCAGGCGGACCATGCCGAGTGTTTCGTGTCGCTGATGATCCGGCCGATCGTGTGTCCGGAAGTTCCCGGCTACTGCGAGGAGAAGCGCAGCGAGATCCGGTTTTTTGCGCCCGGCAACCTGGTCAGCAATCTCGACTTCGTCGAAACCATCTTCGGCAACGCGGGCGATCCGTTCCTGCCCGAGAACGACTCCGGACTCGATGTGGATCATTGGTCCGGCCACACGGGCTGCATCATCCTGGCTCCGCACCTTGTCGGTGTGACCAAGAAGGCCGTGGGCCTGCCGCACTTTGACAAGGCGACGGAACGGCAACGCGCCGACGGCATGTGCTGGAAGAGCGATGAGGACATCTACAACGGTGGAAGCGCCTTCAAACTGACGGCCCGCGACGAGAAGGGCGTCGTGGTAACGATCATCGCCGACAACTACTTCGGCTACTGCAAGAAGGAGGTCAAAACCCAGATCAGTTTTGCGGCCAACCTCATGGGAATGGTCGAGGAAGAACACGCCGGCGGAGCCATGGTGTTTCCGAGCTACGATCTCGGCGAGGAGTTCAGCGGCGACGTGCACATGCCGAAGTTGGGCTACTCGTTCGCGGAGATGGTCGAGCGGCACGGCGACTTGATGCACGTGCAGCCGGAGGGTTACGCCATCGACCGTAAGTTCCCCGAGATTCTCTACGTGCCCGGTCACGCGGCGTTCGACATGCGGAAGCTGCGGATCACCTGGGAGCGCGATGGCAAGGAGCAGTCCATCAAGCTCCTTCCAGGAAAGAACTACGTGCGGCCCTCGGGCTATCGCCTCCACATGGAAAAGCCCCCGGGCGATCGCTCGTGGCGTCTGGTCGGCACGGTGGCTGAACCGACCGTGTGCCACAAACCCTGCACCGTCTCGGGTGGCGGCAAGTCCGAGATTTCGAAGGCGTTGAGCGACGCCATCATCCAAGGACCCGTTTTCGTGGCCGACTTCGAACATGATTTCGACCAGGTCGAGGCCATCATTAACCGCGACTACTCGGGTCGGTTTCGGGATCTGGCACGGCAGAGCCCTGATAGCCGGACGATCCTCAACCCGGAACGATCTTTGGGTTCCGTGATCAAGCTGCTCACGCCGAGTTCCATCGACTACAACGACGAATTCGATTCATGGCTCCGGACCATTCCGCCGCACATCAAGGAGCTGGTTTTCGTGGTGAAGCGCTACTACAAGCCCGCGTGGGGCGATGGCTGGCGGAAGCATTTCGGAGTCGATGCGATCAACGGCACTCCGGCCAACGAACTGAAGTGCGACGGTCGCAAACTGATCTCGAACCATCTGCGGGTCGGCTACGACGAGGATGGTTCGTGGCGGGTCTTCGGCATGCGCAAAGACTTCCATCCCGGAGCCAAGCTCCAGATGGAGGACGACATCACCGCGTCGGTCGTCGTTCCGACGAACAAGCTCGAGAATCTCAACCCGGAGTATGCGCACCACGCTTCGGTGAAGTTCGTGAAGAATACGGAGAACCGGCTCTTCCAACGCCCCGACGACGCCATTAACCCGGGCTATGACAAACAGACCGAATTGGACATGGCGAGGCCCGGCAACTTCTTTTCGAACTACGCGCCCTTGAACCAGAACGACGCGGGCGATCTCGTCGATGACGCGATCTCGTTCGTCCGGTTTTCGGAGCCCATGTCCAAGCTGATCCTCGAAGCCGCCACGGCCACCACCGGACCCTCCTATCTGGTGTGCAATGCCCGTCATCGCATCGTCGACGGCAAGCCGACCAAGAATCCGCGCTACCTTCAGACCCGGCCCGATCTGCTGATGCCGAGGGAGGTCCACCTTGCCGAAGTCGGCCTTCGCCTTCGCCGGAAGATTCCCACTGGCAAGCCGGTGTTGACCCCGGTTAACGCCGTCCTTCCCGGACGCCGGAACAACCCGCCCGATCTCTCGGCTGGCGTTCCCTCGCTGGCCGTCTTCAACCCGATCCATCATCTGGAACTGCCCGAGCTGTTCCTCGAGTTCATCTGCTCGATGACCGGCAAGTCGCCTTCCACGACGGGTGCCGGTTCCGAAGGCGCGTTGACCAAGGGACCGTTCAATGCGCTGCCGCCGATCCTCGACCTCAACGACGCCCTCGTGAGCTGGATCCTTACCGGCCATGAAGGCTTCGTCACTGCGGCCGGTTACGTCGGTCCGAAATGCCGCGTCGACCACGACATCAGTCTTCTGGTGCCCGAGGTGTGGTGCCGCATGTCGCCCAAGGAACGCGATCCGAAGTTCCTTCTGGCGGAAGGTTACCTTGAGAAGGTCCCGGACATGGAGTTCAACGGGAACAAGGTTCTCTCCAGCCGCCTCGGCAACCGGATCACGGCCCGGTTCGTCCGCGCCTTCTTCGGACGCGTCTTCTACCATCCGCATGTCGTTTTCACGCCGGAGATGCTGCGTCCGGAGCTTCAGGAAATGGGACTCTTCGCTGACGGCATGGACGTCATCGTCTCCACCCAGCGCCGTGTCGCGATGCACTACTTCAACGACGGGAGCATCAACCTCGCGTGCCCTCCGTTGAAGGCGCTCCTCGACATCATGCGAGACGAGGAAACCGGGGATCACAGGTTGGACTCCGCGGAGTTCCGCAGCCTGTTTACCCGTGAGTCCCTGCTCGCCAGCGACTGGTATCGCGCAAGGCTCGAAACGCGACGCTCACGCGAGTTGGCCCTGTGGCAACGTCACCAGGGTTACCTCGGCCAGTTCCTCGCAAAACCGAACTACGCCGACGAATCGCGCCGGCTAGACATCGAGGGCCGTCTCGAACGGGTCAGGCTTCATCTCAAGGCGGTTTCCGCGCATGGCTACGTCGAAGAAATCACCGGCACGATCGGGACGTCGCCTCTCGGAACCTGAAGCGAATAAACGCGTCGGTCGGAGCTGATGTTGAAGATTGGGATTGTTTCGCAACGCTTGGCTGATAAGAAAGGAAGCCGTGCTGGTTCAGACTGCTTCCAATCCCAAAAAGAAGCGCTGGTCTTACGATGAGTATCATACTCTCGGAGATAACCAGCGCTACGAGGTCATCGACGGCGAGTTGCTGATGCTTCCCGGTCCGGACACCCAGCATCAGGCGTGGATCCGGGAATTGACCCTGAGCCTCGGCGCCTACATCAAGACCCGCAGCTTGGGCCAGTTGCTGCCGTCGCCGATCGACGTCGTCCTCGACTCCGAAAACATCGTCCAACCCGATCTTACGTTCGTGGGCCGTTCCTCGTTGGGGACGATCGGAAAGCAATCGATCGTGGGTGTTCCCAGTCTGGTGGTTGAAGTAGTCTCCCTTTCGACCATCGGGGTCGACCGCTACAAGAAGCGCCGGCTCTACAGCCGTTTTGGCATCGGTGAATTCTGGGTCGTCGATCCTGGCAATGCCGCCGTCGAAGTGCTCGTTCTCAATGGCCAGGATTACGACCTCATTTCCGTCGCGGCCAAGCAGGGTTCGCTTCGGTCCACCGTCCTCGAAGGCTTCGAGGTCGACGTGTCCGAGCTGATTCCGCACCTCTAGTCCCCGTTTCCGTTACTGAACGGGTTTCGCTCTGGCCCCGCAACGCTTCCGGGCTAACTTCCGCCCAGCAATGAAGAACAGCGTCGATCCCATCGAATCCGGCATCAACGACATCCGCCGTGGGAGGATGATCGTAGTCGTCGACGACGCCGACCGGGAAAACGAGGGCGACCTCGTCATGGCCGCCGAAAAAGCCACGGCCCAGAAGATCGGGTTCATGGTGCGGCATACGTCCGGAGTGCTCTGCGTTCCCATGGAGGGCGCCAACTTGGACCGCCTCGACCTGCCACTGATGATCCAGCAGAACATGGAGCGGATGCGCACCGCCTACACGATCTCCGTGGACGCAGCGCAGGGAGTCACCACCGGCATCTCCGCCGCCGACCGCGCCCGCACTATTCGCCTCTTGTCGGATCCAAAAACCCGGCCCAACGACCTCGTCCGGCCCGGCCACATTTTTCCGCTTCGGTATCGCCAGGGTGGCGTGCTGCAACGTGCCGGCCATACCGAAGCCGCGATCGATCTCGCTCGCCTGGCCGGTCTTCGTCCCGCCGGGGTCATCGCCGAGATCGTGAACGACAACGGCACCATGGCCCGCCTGCCGCACCTCCGGAAGTTCGCCAAGAAGCACGGGCTTAAGGTCTGCACCATCGAGGACCTCATCAAGTTCCGCCGCCGCAGCGAGCGCCTCGTGGAACGCGTCGAGGTCATCAAAATGCCGACCGACTATGGCGACTTCGACCTGCACCTCTACAAGTCCACGCTCGACGGCCAGCACCACATCGCCTTGGTCAAGGGTGACGTGGCCAGGAAGAAGAACGTCCTCGTCCGCGTCCACAGCGAATGCCTCACCGGCGACGTCTTTGGCTCACGCCGTTGCGATTGCGGTCCGCAGCTCCAGAAAGCCATGCAGCAGATCGCCGAATCAGGCGCAGGCGTCCTGCTCAACATGCGCCAGGAAGGACGCGGCATCGGCCTGCCCGGCAAGATCGCCGCCTACAAACTCCAGGAGAAGGGCTACGACACCGTCGAGGCCAACTTGAAGCTCGGTTTCCCCATGGACCTCCGCGAATACGGCATCGGCGCTCAGATCCTTTCCGACCTCGGCTTGAAAACCATCCAGCTCATCACCAACAACCCGAAGAAGGTCGTGGGTCTGGAAGGCTACGGCCTGGAGATCACCAAGCAGATCCCCATCCGCGTGAAGGCCAATCCGCACAACGCGAAATACCTTAAGACCAAGAAGGAGAAGATGGGACATACGATCTGAAGCTCGAAGCTTGAAGGCCAAAGCTCGAACGTCATCGACCCATTTGCTCGGTAGTTTTTGCCTTAGTCATTCGTCATTTCTTTTTCCAATGCTCAAGAAGCTCAAGCCCACCAAAGCCGCCAAGACCAAAGGCCGTTTCGCCATCGTCGCGGCCAGATACAACGCCCACTACGTCGACTCCATGCTCAACGCAGCCGAGGCCACGTTGAAGGCGGCCGGCGCGAAGGACGTGGAGATCGTCCGGGTGCCGGGCGCGTTTGAAATTCCCCTCGTGACCGCTGTGTTGGCCGGACGCGGCAAGGACCGCTTCGACGCCATCATCTGCCTCGGGCTCATCCTTCAGGGGAAGACGGCCCACGCGAATCACATCGGCGAGGCGATCACGATGGCCCTGACCCAGATCCAGCTCGATTTCCATATCCCCGTCATCCACGAGGTGCTGCTGGTGAACAAGGAAGCTGACGCCAAGACCCGCTGCCTCGATCCCAAGTTCAACAAGGGCATCGAAGCCGCGCACGCCGCCATCGAGATGGCCGAGGTGATGGCCAGCCTCGGCGGCTGCGACTGCCATTGAATCGTCCGTTGCCCGATGCAGGCCCGGAGGGACTGAACATGAATAGCCGCAGGTGAAACCTGCGGTTTGATGCCGTTCGACGTTCGACCCCTTCAGGGTCGAATCCGTGTTCCAACTTGTCCGCAGGTTTCACCTGCCGTTATTCGGATTTGAGCCCTGTCGGGCTCATCCTCTGGGTGACCTGCGACGGGTGTAGCCCGTCAAATCGCCAAATACCGGGCGACTCCATTTGGCCTTCGTGGATTCGGCCTTCGGATTTAAATTCCCAACCTCTTCGCTACTTCCTCGGCCAGCACCTCGTAGGCTGCGGAGCCGGCGCTGTATTTGTCGTAGTGGATGATCGGCTTGCCGAAGCTGGGCGCTTCCGCGAGGCGCGTCGTGCGGGGAATGACAGTTTCGAAAACCTTGTCTCCGAAATGCTGGCGGACTTCACCGACGACCTGGTGCGACAGGTTCGTCCGGCCGTCGAACATCGTCATCACGACGCCGAGCAGTTCCAGGCCGGGATTGATGCCGGTGTCGCGAAGCTGGTTCCACAATCGCGTGATCATCGAGATTCCTTCCAGCGCATAGTATTCGCACTGGAGCGGAACCAGAAGGTAGTTGGCCGAGGCGAAGGCGTTCAGCGTGAGGATGCCGAGCGACGGCGGGCAATCGATCAGGATGACGTCGAACCGGCCGGACTCGGCGATGGGCTGTAGAGCGGTCTTCAGCCGGTGCAGGTAGTTCTCCTGTCGCGACAACTCAATGTCCGCCCCGCAAAGATCCAGTTCGCTCGGAATCACCCAAAGGTTCTCAAAGGCCGTCTGCTGGATCTTGTCCGGCAAACTGCCTTCCCCGAGCAGGACCCGGTAGCAGGAGGCGCCTTCCGTCTTTTCGAGTCCGACACCGCTGGTCGCGTTGGCCTGGGGATCGAGGTCGAGCATCAGAACCCGCTTGCCGAGGGCGGCGAGGCACGCGGAGAGATTCACGGACGTGGTGGTTTTCCCCACCCCGCCTTTCTGGTTGGCGACCGCAACGACTTTCGTAGGCACGGGCGGATTTAAGGAGCGCATCGGCACAGGAGCAAGGGTGCATCTGCGTCGCACGACGGGCCGGCGGTGTTCTGCTTCAGGATCGCCAGAGTTTCCGGGCTTGGATTTGGCCGTTTGCCGGGTGGAAGATGAAGGGGCGCAGGGCGACGGGGGTTCCAACGCCGCTGAGTCCTGCCAGAATGCATGAGTGAAGTCCTCGTAATCGGGCACAAAAATCCGGACACCGACGCCATCTGCTCCGCCATCGGCTATGCGGAATACAAGCGCCGCACCGGCCTGCCCGAAGCGATCGCCGCGCGCTGCGGCGACATCAACGACCGGATCGACTTCGTCCTGAAACGATTCGGCGTCGAGCCGCCGCGGTTTGTTCCAGATGTTTCGCCGCGTGTTCGTGACGTGATGGCGGCGAACGTGGTCAACGTCGGCCCTGAAACCACCGTGGCCGAGGCATTGTCCATCATGGAGGAACGCGGCATCCGCGTGCTTCCAATCCTGGATCCGTCGCGGCACTGCAAAGGGCTCCTGTCGCTCTTCAAGGTCGCCAAGTTCTTCTTCCCGGCCCCGAACCGCCCGTTCGATTCCAGGCGCGTCTCCGCGAGCGTGCGCAATCTCGCCCGCACGCTGAACGCCAAGATGCTTTTCGCCGTCGAGCCCGACCGCGAGGAGCACCTGATCCTCATGGTTGCGGCCATGAAGCAGGAATCGTTCGCCAAGCGCATGCCGCAGTATCCGCCGGAGAAGCTGATCGTCGTGGTCGGCGACCGCCAGGGCGTGCAGGAGATCGCCGTCAAAGGCCGCGTCCGCGTCATCGTTGTGACCGGCGGCTTGGACATCGAGCCCTCCGTCATGGACTTGGCAAAGCGAAACGAGGTCAGCGTCTTGCTTTCGCCTCATGACTCCGCGACGACCTCGATGCTGTTGCGTTCCGCCATCGCCGTCCGCCACATGATGGACGAGCACTTCCTGTCGTTCCGCGACGATGAACTTCTCTGCGACGCCGAAAGGCTGGCCGTGGCGTCCCAGTTCCAGGCTTTCCCCGTCGTCGGCGATTCCCAGGAAGTCATCGGCATCGTCACCAAGACGGACTTCCTCAAGAAGGTCGAACGCCAGCTGATTCTGGTGGATCACAACGAGCTGACGCAGGCCGTGAACGGGGCGGAACAGATGCGGATCATCGAGGTCATCGACCATCATAGGATCAACACGTTCAGCACGAACCAGCCGATCCTCTTCCGCAACGAACCCGTCGGTTCTACCAGCACCATCGTCGCCGATTGTTTCTTCCGCGAGAGCGTCGAACTGCCCAAGGCCATCGCGGGACTACTGCTGGCCGGGCTGGTGTCGGACACGTTGAACCTGACGTCGCCAACAACCACCGAGAAGGACGCTCGGATCCTCCAGAAGCTGGAGGCCATCACCGGGATCAACGCGACCGAGTTCACCGAACAGATCTTTTCCTTTGGCTCCGTCCTCATCACGCGGACCGCCGAGCAGGCGATCACCACCGACTGCAAGGAATACGTCGAGCAGGGCCGGACATTCAGTGTCGCCCAGATCGAGGAAGTCGGTTTCGACCAGTTCTGGAAGCGCCACGCCGAAGTTCAGGAAGCCCTCGATCTCTACCGCCGGAAGAACAACTACTTCTTCTCGGCGCTTCTCATCACGGACGTCGCCACCCAGTGCTCGGTCCTTGCCGTGGCGGCGGACGAAAAATTCCAGGCGACCATCAGCTATCCCGAGATCGGCAAGGCGCTCTACGAACTCGATGGCGTCGTCTCCCGAAAGAAACAGCTGATGCCTTTCCTGACGGACTGCCTCGAGAAACTCGCTTGAGCTACTTTTTGCCTTCTCCTGAAAGTTTTCTGAAAATTTCCCGTGGCGCTCCCGGCCTAATTGGGCGAAACGTTCACTCGCAGCACATCAAAAACGTATGAAGCTCATCCTCTCCACGCACAACCTGACACTAACCCAGGGAATCGAGGACCACATCCTTTCCAAGATCGAGAAGCTCGATCATTTCGAAAAGCGCGCCATCGATGCCCGCGTGACGATCGACCACGACAACACCCGCTCCCCCGCCAAGGCGTTCGGATGCTCCCTCCGCCTCGCTGTCCCGGGCAACGATCTCTTCGCCGAGGACCGTGAAGGCGACCTCTACGCCGCCATCGATCTCGTGACGAAAAAGATCGAGCAGCAGATCCGCAAGCGCCACAACAAGACCAAGGCCAAGAAACACTCCGTGGCCGCCCGCTTGAAGGTGAAGCGCCAGGCCGTCGCCTAGACTTCCTTTCGATTTTCATTCCAGGGATCGGGTCGCCCACGTGGCCCGGTCCTGTTTCATTTCGAGACCGAACGATGCTTCTCCTCCGTGCCAGAAAAGTCCTGCCGATCAGCCGTCCCGCCATCGACGACGGTGCCTTGCTGGTCGAAGGAAACCGGATCCGGGCTGTAGGCACGTGGGCGTCGCTTCAATCCACCGGCCATCAGATTGTTGACCTTGGCGAATCGATTCTTCTACCCGGCCTGATCAACGCCCATTGCCATCTCGACTACACGGGCATGGCCGGACGGATCGTGCCGACGCGGGATTTCGCCCAGTGGATCAAGGCGATCATGGCGCTGAAGGGCTCGTGGACAGACGCCGACTATGCGCGGTCGTGGACCGAAGGCGCTCGCCAGCTAGTCGAGTCGGGGTGCACGTCCGTGGCCGACATCGAGGCCGTTCCCTCCATTCTTCTGGAGTCCTGGAACTCCACGCCGCTCCGGCTGACTTCGTTCATCGAGATGACGTGTGTGCGCGCGCAGAGTTCGCCGGCTGAGATCGTTGCCGAGGCCATCCGGACCGCCGAAGCCATGCCCCCGGGGCGTTCCCGTGCGGCGCTTTCCCCGCACGCGCCCTATTCGACCTTGCCCGAACTTCTGCAGTTGGCCGGAGCGGCGTCGCGTGACCGGCGATGGCCCGTCACGACCCATCTTTCCGAGTCCGCCGACGAGTTTGACATGTTCATGTTTCGGCGCGGTCCGCTCTTCGAATGGTTGAGGGCGCAACGGGACATGGGCGATTGCGGAACCGGATCGCCCGTCCAGGCGCTGGATCGGGCGGGCCTGCTGGGACCCGACTTTCTCGCCGTCCATGTGAACTACCTGTGGGAGCATGACGACGAACTCCTCGCCCGATCTGGCAGCTCGGTGGTCCACTGTCCCCTGAGCCATTCCTATTTCGGTCACCGGGCGTTTCCCCATGCGAAGCTGGCCAATGCAGGAGTCAATCTCTGCCTGGGCACCGACAGCTCGGCCAGCCTCCCTGCGAACCGGGGATTCGTGCCCCGGCTCAGCATGTTCGACGAGATGCAGGAGTTTTCCCGGCAGCATCCGCAGGTCCTGTGGGAACAGGTGGTCCGCATGGCGACCTTCAACGGTGCCCGTGCGCTCGGCCGGACCGGGGAACTGGGCGAACTCACAGAAGGCGCACTCGCCGATCTCATTGCGATCCCCATGAACCCGGCCTACGAGACTCACGGCGCCGTGGTCCATCATCGTGGCCCCGTCACCGCCTCGATGATCGAAGGTGCGTGGGCCGTTCTTCCCGCGTGCTGAACCGATGAACTGCGCGTCCGAAAATCAAGGATCCTCCGTTGCCCTGGTCACGGGAGCCGCCGGCGGATTGGGACGAGCGCTGACCGGGGAATTCCGTCGGCACGGCTGGAAAGTCGTGGCGGCGGCGCATCGAATGGAATCCTGGGCCGCGGACGGGTCCGCCGCATTTGCCGGCGAAGCGGATTCTTGGCTTACCTCCCTCGATGTCACCGACCGCGCCGCCTGCCAGGCGCTGGCCAAGGCGGCCATCGACCGTTTTGGACGCATCGATTGCCTCGTCAACAACGCCGGCGTCACGGCCGACGGGTCACTCGTGACCTTGTCCGACGATGAGTGGCAGAAGGCGCTCGAAGTAAATCTCAAGGGCGCCTTTCTCTGCGCCCAAGCCGTATCGCGCGCGATGGCGTCCGCCAGGTCCGGCCACATCCTGAACATCTCCAGTTGGGCGGCGCGGACCGGCACCCGTGGCCAGTCGAACTACGCCGCCGCGAAAGCCGGTTTGATTGGCCTGACCCAGTCGTTGGCCCGTGAGTTGGGCTCGCGAAACGTCCGCGTGAACGCCGTGCTTCCGGGAGTCTTGCCGACGGGCATGACCGCGAAACTGACGCCCGGGCAGTTCGCCGATCTCTCCGGCGCCAACGTGCTTGGCCGGATCGGCACTTTGGACGAAGCCGCCCGGTTCATCGTCTTCCTTGCCGGTCTTCAGCATGTCTCCGGACAGGTCTTCCAACTCGACAGCCGGATCGGGGCGTGGACCTGAGCCCCCCTCGGGTTTGATTTCATCCCGATGTCTTCGCCGCAACACGCTTGGTTCCGTGGATGGTTCGCCGTAGTTTCCGCCGCCAGTGAACGGCTTCGAACACGACCTCGGCGAGCGACTCCGCGTCCTGCGTGACAACGGGCTCCTGCGCGAGCTTCGCCGGATCGAGTCGGCCCAGGGGCGCACAATCCGGTTCAACGGTCGTTCACTCCTGAATTTCTCGTCGAACGACTACCTCGGTCTTGCGACCCACCCCGTTCTTCAGGAAGCCGCAACCCGGGCAATGCGCGACTTCGGTGTCGGCTCCGGAGCGTCGCGCCTGGTTTGTGGTTCGCTGGATCCCCATCATGAACTCGAGGAAGCCATCGCCGCGTTCAAGGGTGCCCAGGCGGCGCTGACGTTTTCGTCCGGATACGCCACGGCCGTCGGGACGATCTGCGCATTGCTGGAGAAGGACGATGTCATCATCATCGACAAGCTCGTGCACGCCTGTTGCGTCGATGCGGCGCGGCAGAGCGGGGCGCGGTTGCGGGTTTTCGGACACAACGACATGGAGGACCTGGAAGAAACGCTCCAGTGGGCGCTCGACCATCACGCGAGCAGCCGGATCCTGATCGTTACGGAAAGCGTTTTTTCGATGGACGGCGACACGGCGCCGCTCCGGGAGATTGTCGAGCTCAAGGACCGTTTCGGCGCTTGGCTCATGCTCGACGAAGCCCACGCCACCGGGGTGCTGGGCCATGGTGGCAGGGGGTTGGCGGATGAACTCTGGGTCGCGGGCCGTGTCGAGGTGCAGATGGGAACTCTAGGCAAAGCGTTTGGCTCGGCAGGAGGCTACGTCTGCGGGTCGCGGACCTTGATCGACTTTCTGGTGAACAAGGCCCGCAGCTTCATTTTCTCCACGGCACCGACGATTCCTCAGGTGGCGGCAGCCGCTGCCGGGGTGGGTATTTGCGCCTCGGGTGAAGGCGATTTTCTCAGGGCTTCATTGCAGTCGCGGATCCGCGGGTTGGCGACATCGACATTTGCTTCCGGCGCTCACGGCGATGCCGCCTTGCCGGCCATCATCCCGGTGATACTGGGCGATGAAACGCGGGCGATGGAGGCTGCGACTGCGTTGCGGGAGCAGGGGATCTTCATTCCGGCCATCCGCTTCCCGACCGTCGCGCGCGGAGGTGCCCGGCTGCGCGTGACCTTGACGGCTAAACACACCGCTGAAGATGTCGTGGCCTTGAACACCGCGCTCGCCGCCTTGTCCGTCGCGCCATGAACTCCCTGGCCAAGCTCGACCACGCCCATGTCTGGCATCCGTTCACCCAGATGCGCGACTGGCTTCGGTCCGAGCCGATCGTGTTGGTATCGGGAAAAGGATCCGTCCTGACCGACGTCACCGGGCGCGAGTATCTCGACGCCAATTCCTCCATCTGGACCAACCTTCACGGGCACAATCACCCGGCCATCAACGCGGCCTTGAAGAAGCAGCTCTCGAAGGTGGCGCACACTTCCGCGCTGGGCTTCGCGAACGAACCGGCGAGCCGCTTGGCGTCCGAGTTGGTGCGAGTTGCGAATGACGAAGCGCGACTGCCAAAGGCCAAAGGCCGGAAGCCGGCGGCGTTGCCCAAGGTGTTTTTCTCCGACGACGGCTCAACGGCCCTGGAGGTCGCGATCAAGCTGGCCTACGAGTTCTCGCGCCGGACCAAGGCCGTAAAGAAGCCCCGCTTCCTCGCGATGGACGGCGCGTATCACGGCGACACCGTGGGTGCGGTCAGCCTTGGGCACATCGGATTGTTCCACAAAGCCTATGCCGGACTCCTCTTCAAATCGGAGAAGGTCATGTCGCCCTACTGCTACCGGTGCCCGTTCAACCGGGCGAAGCCGGAGCGCGCCGACGCCCGCACCTATCGCCAGTGCGGTTGGGAATGCGTTGGCCAAGTCGAGAAGACCTTTGCGAGCGCTGCCAAGGCCAGGAAACCGTTCTCCGCTTTCAGCTATGAACCCTTGATGCAGGGCGCGGCCGGGATGATTCCGCAGCCGGAAGGTTGGCTGGGAAAGGTGGCGGAGATCGCACGTGGGCATGGTGCGCTGCTCATCGCGGACGAAGTCATGACGGGATTCGGGAGGGTGGGTTCGGGCGCGCGGCCGCCGGACACCGAGTCGCGGCGCGACTCGGCCCACCTTGGCACAGCCCGGCCTCCGCTCTTCGGGTCGCACGTCGAAGGAGTGCAGCCAGATTTTCTGTGCGTCGCGAAAGGGCTGACCGGGGGGTATCTGCCGATGGCTGCCACGCTCACGACGCAGGCCGTTTTCGACGCATTCCTCGGCGAATACGACGAGTTCAAGACGTTCTTCCACGGCCACAGCTACACGGGCAACCAGCTCGGTGCAGCCGCAGGACTTGCCAGCATAAAGCTGCTGACGTCGCAGTCCTCCGCCACGGCTCGAGCCGTGTTGGAGACGAACCTGCGCGACGAGCTGAAGGGCCTTTGGGCGTTGCCGCATGTGGGCGACATCCGGCAGGTGGGCCTGGTGGCGGGTGTCGAACTGGTCCGCAACTGGCGGACGCGGGAAGCTTTTCATCTGAAAGAACGCGCCGGCATCCGCGTGTGTGAAGCGATGGCGAAACGCGGGGTCCTGACCCGTCCGATCGGCAACGTCGTGGTGCTCATCCCACCCTACTGCACGACCCGGTTGCAGGTGCGCCGGATCGTTCGCGCGCTTTATGAGGCGGTCGACGAGGTCTTCGGAGCAGGGGCGCCGCTCGGATAGCGCGTCATGCATTCGTGGGGGTGTCGTGCGAAACCGAACGGTTCATAGAACCCGGTGGCGTCGAGCGTGAGCAGATCGATCCGGCAGGTCTTGAGAAGTGGATGGTCGAGGATGAAGTTCACCAAGGTTTGCCCGACTCCTTTGCCGCGATGTGCGACATCGATGACCACGTCGCAAAGATAGGCATGAGTCGACTGGTCCGTGATGACGCGCGCAAAACCAACCTGGGCGCCCTCGTGGAAAACCGAGAAACAGAGCGAATGCTGGATGCTGGTTTCGACGTGTTCCCGGCTCCGTTTGGCGGCCCAATAGGTGGACGCCAACAGGCGGCAGACCACGTCGACATCGATCCTCGTGCTCTCGTCTGTCAGCGTGTAGCCGGCTTCGATCAGTTGCATGAGGTAGAATTCCCCGGCGGTCCCGGCCGATGGCAAGCGCCAACGCAGATGACGGAGACTCCTCTCGCCACGGCCCCGGGTGGGTGTTACGCAATCGGGCCATGCAGAGGCTGATCCTACTTGCCGCGGCGCTTGCGGCGCTGCCGTCCCTCATGGCCACTCAACGTCCCGTCAACCGCGCGTTCGCCACCCGTTCGGAAACCATCGCGCCGAACGCGATGGCTTGCACGAGTCATCCGCTGGCAACCCAGGCCGCGCTTGAAGTGATGAAGGCCGGTGGTTCCGCCGTGGACGGCGCCATCGCGGCCAATGCCTGCCTTGGTTTGATGGAGCCGACTGGCAGCGGGATTGGCGGCGACCTGTTCGCCATCGTCTGGGATCCGGCCACGAAAAAGCTCCATGGCCTCAACGGCAGCGGGCGTTCGCCTTACGGCCTGACCATGGAGGAGTTCAAGAAACGGGGACTCACGAATGTGCCCAGCTACGGGCCGCTTCCCGTCACGGTTCCGGGCGCGGTGGACGGGTGGTTCGCGCTGCACGGCAAGTTTGGGCGGGTGTCGATGGCGACAAATCTGGCTCCGGCCATCGCTTATGCGCGGGATGGTTTTCCATTGAGCGAAGTCATAGCGGAAGGTTGGGTGCGCAACGTTGCGGTTCTCTCGAAGTGGCCCAACGTGACGAATCTTTGGGCGCCGGGTGGTCATGCCCCGAGGAAGGCGGAGATGTTTCGCAATCCCCTACTCAGCGGGTCGCTCGAGAAGATCGCGGCCGGTGGACGCGACGCCTACTACCGGGGCGATATGGCGAAGGTCATCAGTGCGTTCATGCAGGAGCAGGGCGGATTCCTGAGCGAACGCGACTTCGCCGATCACAAGTCCGAATGGGTCGACCCGATCTCGACCAACTATCGCGGATACGACATCTGGGAACTGCCGCCGAACGGGCAGGGATTGTCGGTGCTGCAGACCTTGAACATCCTTGAGGGATTCGACCTCAAGGCGATGGGTTTCGGGAGCCTAGCCTACACGCACACGTTCATCGAGGCGAAGAAGCTGGCCTTCGAAGATCGCGCGCGGCTTTTCGCTGATCCGGAATTCTTCAAGACACCGATCGCCGAACTGAACTCCAAGGACTACGCCTCGAAGCGACGTGCGTTGATCAAACCCGGGCGAGCGGCGAACCGCTACGATCCGGGCATTTCGGCGCTCCGCACGAGCGATACCATCTACCTCTGCGTGGCGGACGAACGTGGCATGATGGTGTCGTTCATCCAGAGCAACTATCGCGGGATGGGCAGCGGCATGGTTCCGCCCGGGCTTGGGTTCGGGTTGCACAACCGCGGTGAGGCGTTCGATCTCACGCCGGGCCGCCCGAACAGCTACGCGCCGCACAAACGGCCGTTCCACACCATCATTCCGGCGTTCGTCACGCAGGGCGGCGAACCGGTCATGGCCTTCGGTGTCATGGGCGGCGACATGCAACCGCAGGGCCATGTGCAGGTGCTCGTGAACTGGATCGACTTCGGCATGAACCTACAGGAAGCGGGCGATGCCCCGCGCATTTACCACACGGGGTCCAGCGATCCGGATGGCGCGGCCATGAACGACGGCGGGACCGTGAATCTGGAGGCCGGGTTTCCCGGTGAGACCGTCCGCGATCTCCTCAAGTTGGGCCACAAGATCGGTGCGGCGGGGATTCCTTCGTTCGGTGGGTATCAGGCCTTGATGTGGGATCGAACGAACCGTGTTTGGATCGGAGCGAGTGAAAGCCGGAAGGACGGCATGGCTGCGGGCTATTGAGGAGACTCCTGTAACTGGCAGGCATTTCCTCTTGTCTCAATGGCCGTGATCTATCTTTTCTAGCTGACCTCCACACCAGATGATTCATCGCCGCCAGTTCTGGACCCTGCTCGCCGTGGCCGCCTTGGTCGGAGGCACTGTGTTCGCCCAGATGCGGGGTGGGCGCGGGTTTGGAGGGCGCAGCGGGAGGAGCCTGGTCGAGGTGACAACCGAACGGGGCAGCGTTCCGAACTGGCCGGTCGACCCGAAGTTCGCGAGGGATTCCTTCACCTTCGCCCGGCTGAAATACCGATCAAGCCGGTCCGAACGTTCCAGTTACGCGTGGTTCACCGACTATCGCGATGCGGATTTGAACCTGTCCTTCCGCCTTCAACAGTTGACGGCGATCAAGGTGAACCCCGACCCGGTGGTGCTCGAAATCAACGACCCGAAGCTAGGCGACTACCCGTGGATCTTCATGAGCGGAGCCGGAAACATCACCATCGACGAAAAGGAAGCGGCGACCTTGAGGCGGTATTTCCTGAATGGCGGATTCATGATGGTGGACGACTTCTGGGGTCAGGCCGAATGGGACGGAGTCGCCGCTGCCTTGAAGCAGGTGTTCCCGGAGTTTGAGCCGCAGGACATCCCGCGCAGCCACCCGATATTCCACGCGGTCTACAACATCGACGACAACCTGTCCCTGCAGACTCCGAATATCATGACGGCTAGGCGAAGCCAAGAGACCGGCATCACCTGGGAGGACAACCACGAGGGCGGCAACACGCGGGACATCCATTTTCGCGGCATCTTCGACGGCAAGGGACGGCTGATGGTCATGCTGTGCCACAACACGGACAATGGCGACGGCTGGGAGGAGGAGACGACGGCGGACTGGTTCTTCCACACGTTTTCCGAGAACAAGAACTTCCCGCTCGGCATCAACATCATCTTCTACGCGTTGACCCACTGAGCGGGGTCGGAGTTCGGCAACTAGGTGCTCTAAACTTTGGACCTTGAAGTTTGGCCGGCAGCACGTGAACTGGTGCCAAGCAATGATCAGCCGCCATCAACGGATTTCCTACATTTTCATGCTTGTGGTGCTCCTGCTCGTGGGATGGCTCCACATGGCGACGTTGCTTCTGACGACTCTGTTCGGCTATTTGGCGCTTAGGACGTTCGCGTTCGGGCGCAGTCGGGTCTTCGCGGTCAGCGTCTTCAGTGTGCTGATGGTGGCGGTTTCCTTCGGGGTGCTTCATTTCGGAAAGAAGGCCTACCTGACCGTTCCGGATATCGTGGACAACACACTGCCCATCCTCGACGGCCTGGCCCACAAGTTCGACCTCGATATCCCGTTCGACAACTACAAGGAGCTCGTTGATTTTCTGAAAAAAGAGAGCGTCGGCCAGTATCCGAGCATGGAGAACTTCAAGAGCCTTCAGGGATTCCTCAGCACGCTTATCTTCCAGCTCGTCTACCTGATCATCGGGGCGGTGGTGGCGGTCAGCCTGTTCTTCAATTCCAAGATCGACATGGATTCGGATCCGCATTCGCGCCGCGACAGCCTGTATGCGATGACCGCGACCGAGATCTTCCACCGCTTCCGGACCTTCTTCGCCAGCTTTCGTGTCGTCATGGGCGCGCAGATTCTGATCTCGTTCATCAATAGCGCCGCTACGGGTTGCTTCCTGCTCGTGGCCGGGTTCCCCCATGCGATTTTGCTCACCGCGATCACATTCGCGTGCGGGCTTTTACCGATCATCGGCAATCTGGTGAGCAACAGCATCATCGTTTGTGTCGGGCTTTCGATACCCGAGAAACCGCACATGGCGGCGATCGCCCTCGGTTACCTGGTGGTAATCCACAAGGGGGAATATTTCCTGAACTCCAAGATCATCGGCGACCGTATCAAGAATCCCATGTGGCTTACCCTGATCGGGCTTCTCATTGGTGAGCGGTTGATGGGGATTCCCGGTATGATTCTCGCGCCGGTCATCCTCCACTATATCAAAGTTGAGATGTCCAAGGCGCGGGTAGCGGGACCAGCCGATGCCCCGGAGGCTGGTGCCGTTGCGCCTGAGGCGAAGGGTTGACCTTTGAAGCTTGGCAGGCTCCCGAGGATGGGAGTCTTTCGCATCCCCGCGAACGGTTCATTCCCTGCGGCCGGGGGGGCGGTTGCAGGTCGGCTGAGCGTGGTCCACAGTTTCATCGGTCACCTCGGTCGCTGCTCGAGTCGCATGTTGTTCCGCCTATTGGTCGTTGTAGCTCTTTTTTCCGGATGCATCCGCGCCGTCGCCGCGGATGTTCCCGGCGCGTTGCGGCAGGTATACCTGTTGCCGAACGGTGGTAGCACCCTCGCGGGCCTGACCAACAGTCCTTCCTTTCCCAGTTTCCCCGACACCGAGTCGATCGTCACCACGTTGGAAGGACCGGAGAACTATGCGGACAACTACGGCCAGCGGATCCGGGCGTTGCTGATCCCGCCGACGAACGGCACCTACACTTTCTGGATCGCGGGGGACGACCAGTCCGCGCTTTACCTCAGCACGGATGACCAACCGTCGAACCGGCGCCTGATCGCTTCGGTCGCGGCATGGACGGCTTTCCGCGAATGGAACAAAGAGACGAACCAGCAGTCGGCTCCGATAACCCTGGAAGCGGGGAAGCGCTACTTCATCGAGGCCCAGCAGAGTGAAGGCGGAGGCGGCGACCACGTCAGCGTGCGGTGGCAGATTCCGGGTGGGATCTTCGAAGGCCCCATTCCATCATCGCGGTTGGTTGTCTACGGCCTGGGCCCTCCGGTGATCTCGGTGCAGCCCTCGAACACGACGGCAGTCGAGGGCCAGAGGGTTACCTTCGGGGTGCAGCTGGAGCGGATGATCGGTTCGGGTTTCCAGTGGTTCCGGGGTGGTGCCCTGATTCCCGGAGCGACAAGCAATCTTCTGACCCTCGGACCGTTGTCGTTGGCTGACAGCAACAGCGTTTACCAGTGCGCGATCACCAACTCCCTGGGTGGAGTCGTCACCACCAATGCCACCCTCAAGGTTCTCCCCGACACGACTCCACCAACACTGTCGGCCGTTTCGCACCTCGGTGATCCAAACATCATTCTCGTGCAGTTCAGCGAGGCCGTGGATCCGGTGACGGCGGGTCGGGCCACGAACTACCTCGTAAGTTCTGGCGTCGTCGTGACCTCGGTCCGCGTGATGCCGGACGGCGTTTCCGTTTCGCTGATCACCTCGGGGATGACTTCGGGTTCAAGCTACAACGTGACGGTCAGGAATGTCCGCGATCGCGCGGCGACCCCGAACACGATCGGCGCCGGAGTCCAGTTGGGCTTCGTCTTCAACTACACGCCGATGCCGATCGAACGGATCAAAGGCGGCCGCGAACCGATTGGTCCGATTTCCCGCCGCACAGCGCTCGCCATTTCAGAAATCATGTATCATCCACCCGCGAGAACCGACGGGCGGAATCTGGAGTTCATCGAGATCTACAACTCGCAGGAATGGTCCGAGGACCTGGGCGGCTACCGGCTCAGTGGGGACGTCAGTTACGTGTTCCCGACAAACACCGTGATGCCCGCGCGCGGGTTCCTCGTCGTCGCCGCGGTCCCGGCCGACCTCCAGGCGGTCGCCGGTGTCTCGACTCCGCATGCGTTCACGGGCGTGCTCCCAAACGACCGAGGAACAATCCGGCTGCGCAACAACCAGGACGCGGTGCTGGTCGAGGTGAACTACGACTCCGATCCGCCGTGGCCGTTGGCGGCTGACGGCGGCGGCCATTCGCTTGTAGCAGCCCGGCCCTCCTATGGATCGCAGGATCCACGGACGTGGGCTGCCAGCGACCGGGCTGGGGGCTCGCCGGGCGCCGATGAACCGGTGTCAACCAACTCGCTCGCGCCGATCCTCATCAACGAGTTTCTTGCGCACACGGATGATCCTCAGCTGGATTTCATCGAGCTCTTCAACTACGGCACCAATGCGCTCAGCCTCGCCGGCTGCATTCTGACGGACGACGTCTCCACCAACCGGTTTGTCATCCCCACCGGAACGGTCGTCGCGGCCAGGGGATTCGTGAAGTTCGACCAGAACCAGCTTGGCTTCTCGCTCAACGCGGCGGGCGAGGACCTGTTTCTGTTCAATTCCGATCGCTCGCGGGTGCTGGATTCGGTGCGGTTCAAAGGACAGGAGAACGGAGTCTCCACCGGTCGATATCCCGACGGCGCGCCCGAGTTCTCGCGGCTGGCATCGCCCACGCCGGCCGCTGCCAACGCCCCTCCACGCAGCCGCGATTTGGTCCTGAGCGAGATCATGTATGACCCAATCAGCGGGGATCAGTCGGAAGAGTTCCTCGAGTTGCAAAACCGGACCGGTAACACCATCGACATCGCGGGCTGGCGGATTTCTGGTGGGGCCGATTTTACATTTCCCGAGGGCGCTGCCGTCGCTCCCTCAGGCCGAGTGGTCGTGGCCAAGGACCGGACGAGGTTGTTGACGCTCTATCCGTTGGTCCAGCCAACGGCGGCCTTTGGAAATCTCCAAGGCTCTTTGGGCAACTCCGGTGAGCTGCTGGTCTTGAGCAAGCCGGACACCGTCGTATCGACCAACGGTTCGGGCCAACCCGTCACGAACCAGATCCACATCGCCGTAGACGAGACGACCTACTCCAGCGGCGGTCGCTGGCCCGGTCGTGCGAACGGTGGTGGAAGCAGCCTCGAGAAGATCGATCTCCGGGCCGATGCGCGACGCGCGACCAGTTGGGCGGCCAGCGACGAGACGGCGCGCGGTTCGTGGGTGACGATTGATCGCACGGCCACCGTGGTCCTTGCCCACGGCACGCCAAATTCGCTCCAGGTCATCCTGCTTGGTGAAGGCGAGGCGCTCGTCGACGACGTGGAACTGCTTCTCAACGGCACGACACAGCTCGTTTCCAACCAGACTTTCTCGACCGGGATATCGGGATGGTTTCCGCAGGGCAACCAGGAGGATTCGTTCTGGCAGGTCAATGGCGGCACCGGCGATTCGGGGTGCCTTCACATGGTGGCGACCGGGCGTGGAGATACCGGAGCGAACAGGATCCGCGTTCCACTGGCGTCGAGCCTCGCCAACGGCGCTCAACTCACGTTCCGGGCCAAGGTCCGTTGGCTGAAGGGCACGCCGGAGATCCTCTTCCGACTGCGAGGGACGGCGAATGAGTTCCCGGTGTCGCTGCTAACCACGCGGTCCCTCGGCACGCCGGGACTTTCGAACACGGCCGCCGCGCCCAACGCAGGTCCCGCGATCTGGGATGTCACCCATTCGCCGATTCTTCCACAGGCGGGCCAGTCCGTGAGTGTTTCAGCGCGCGTGCAGGACCCCGACGGGCTGTCGTTTCTCCAGCTTCGTTATCGGCGCGACCCTTCGTCCGGCTACACCAACGTTCTCATGAGCTACGCCGGCGCGGGCTTTTACGTGGCGACGTTGCCGGCCATGCCCGCCGGCGCGGTCCTCGCCTATTACATCGAGGCGACCGATGCCGCGGCGTCGCCTTTGAGCCGGACGTTTCCCGCCGATGCGCCGATGCGCGAATGCTTGGTGCGATGGGGCGAAACGACCAATTCGACTTCGTTCGGGCAATACCGGGTCTGGCTCACCCAGCAGACGGTCACCCGTTGGTCTGCGCGCGAGAAGTTGAGCAACAAACCGCTCGATATGACGTTCGTCCACGGGAACAGCCGCGTGATCTACAACGCGGGAGCGCAATACAGCGGCAGCCCTTTTCATTCGCCGGGCTACAATTCCCCGATCGGAAACCCGAGCGACTACGCACTTTCTTTCGACGCCGACGACCCGCTCCTCGATGCGGGCGACGTGAACATCATCAACGCCGGAAACGGCTGCTGCGACAACACGCTCCAGAGGGAACACATCGCCCATTGGATCGCCTACCGCATGGGCTTGCCCCGCCTCCATAGCCGGCATGTCCGTCTTTTCGTGAACGGGGTTCAACGCAGCGACCTCATGCAGGACATCCAGCAGCCGAACCGCGACTACTCCGACAAGTGGTATCCGAACGGGGCGGGCGGGAATTTGCACAAGATTCAGCTCTGGTTCGAGATGGAGGACGACGCATCCGCGTTCTCCGCCCGGGGCGCGAGTCTGGGCGTCTTCAACGGGCCGGACGGGAAGAAGAACTTGGCTTACTACCGGTTTAACTGGTCGGGCCGTGCCTTCGGAGACACTCCCAACAATTACACCAACCTCTTCGGCCTGATGGACGCGACGGCGACCGGCGCGACCGGCGACGAATACACGCGGCGGATCGGAGGGCAGGTGGATGCCGACAACTGGATGGGCATCCTTGCCTTCCAGCGCGTCATCGACAATACGGACAGCTGGAACTACGGCGGCGGCCAGAACATGTATCTTTACAAGCCGCTCGACCAGACGTGGAAACTGCTGCTCTGGGACATTGACTTCGCGTTTGGTGCTGGTTCCCCGTCAAACTCCGTTTTCCAATTTGGCGACTCCCAGGGCGCCCGGATGGCCAATCATCCCCCGTTCCTGCGGCGTTACGTCCGCGCGCTCCGGCATGCCGCCCTCAACGTCCTCGATCCCGGGATCTTGAACCCGACCATCGACGCACGGTATTCGGCTCTGACAAACGGCGGAGCCAACGCCGTCTCTCCGCAGGACACCAAGGACTACATCCAGCTCCGGCGTGCCTCGATCCTCGGCCAGTTGATCCCGTTTGACGCGCCCTTCGCTGTGACGTCGCCAACCTTTTTCACTACGAACCGCAACGAAATCATCCTCACTGGCACTGTTCCCTTGTCCGTCGCAGGCATCACAGTAAATGGGATCGCCCGGCCGGTCTCCTGGACCACGGCATCGAATTGGACCGTCCGGGTCGTGCTCGGACCTGGGCTAAACACGCTCCAGATCGCGGGCGTCGACGATGCGGGAATGCCAATCGTCGGGGCTTCGACCTCCGCCCAGGTGACCTTGACGGCGGCGCCTGAATTGCCGGAAGGCAGGGTTGTCATCAACGAGATCCAGAACAACCCGCTCACGCCGGGAACAGGCTTCGTGGAGTTGCTCAACACCTCGTCGACCACGTCGTTCGATCTCACCGGATGGCGCTTCGAAGGACTCGGCTACACGTTTCCCGGCGGCACTGTCCTTGGCCCGGGTTCCTTCCTTACCCTGGTCGCGAACAGGTTCGCGTTTGGGTCACGCTTCGGCCAGGGAACCGTCTTCTTCGACCAGTTCCCGGGCGGGCTGGACGACGCTGGGGAAACGATCCGCCTCCTACGGCCCCAGGCGGGAACCACCAATGAACTGACCGTAGCCGAACTGACCTACGGCTCCACGTCTCCCTGGCCCAATGGAGCCGGCGCGACGGATTCGTCGCTCCAGTTGATCGATGCGACCAAGCCCATCGGCCACGTCGGCAACTGGGGCAGTGTCTCGTCACCGACCAATCCTCCGGTCCGTTTTCTTGAGTTCACGAACCAGTGGCGGTTCTTCCAAGGCGCGTCGTTGGACGGGGTGAACTGGAAGGATCCTTCGTTCAACGACACCGCTTGGCCTTCGGGGCCGGGGCTCCTCTACGTCGAGGAAGCGCCGCTGGCCTTTCCGAAGAGCACGCCGCTTACCCTCGGCAGCACGACCTACTACTTCCGCACACGCTTCAACTACTCGGGCCAGGGGCCCGTCGGGGCGCTGTTCGCCAACCTGATGGTCGATGACGGCGTTGTCCTTTACTTGAACGGCCAAGAGCTCTCACGGATTCGGATGCCGGCGGGAACGATCACAAACGCGACGCTCGCCAGTGCGAACGTCGCAGATGCGACGTTGGAAGGTCCGATCGGTCTGCCTGCCGGAGCGCTTGTCCTGGGCACCAATGTCCTCGCGGCCGAGGTCCACCAGTCCGGACCTGGATCGAGTGACATTGTTTTTGGAATGGACCTTTCGACCTCCGCGAGCGGCCTGCAGCCGGCGACCCCGTCGGCGGCGAATTCTCTGCGGTCGGTGGTCCAGGAGTTTCCGACGATCTGGTTGAACGAGTTTCAGCCGACGAACACCACTGCTATGAGGGATCGTTTCAACCAGAGCGAGCCATGGGTGGAGATCATCAACACCGGCACGAACTCGGTTTCGCTCGGAGGACTGTTCCTTACGGACAATTGGACGAACCTGACGCGCTGGGCGTTCCCGTCGAACCACACCATCGCTCCAGGCCAACTCCGCCTCGTGTTCCTCGATGCCGAACCCGGCCAGACCGACGCGTCGGAACTCCATGCCTCCTTCCGTCCAACCATCCCTGCGGGCACGCTCGGGCTGGTCCAGATGACTCCATCCGGACCGCGGGTCTTGGACTACCTGCACTACACCCTCCCGGTCGTCACGCGTTCGTTCGGCGCCTATCCAGACGGGCGGGCAGCGGCGCGGCGGCCTTTTTACCTGCCGACGCCGGGCGCTTCCAACAACCCCGCGCCGCCTCCCGTGTCGGTGGTCTTCAACGAATGGATGGCTGACAACACCGCCACGCTTCGTGATCCCGCCGACAACGACTACGAGGACTGGTTCGAGCTCTACAATCCGGCCGATGTCGCGGCGGATCTAGGCGGCTATTATTTGACCGATACGCTCTCCAACAAAACGCAGTGGGCGATCCCTGCCGGGACGGTCATTCCCGTGCGTGGCCGGATCCTTGTCTGGGCCGACGGTGAAGCGTCCCAGAACGGGCCGGGACGCGACCTGCACACGAACTTCAAGCTTGCCGGCAGCGGCGAGGCGCTTGGTCTTTTCACGCCGGACGGAGCCCTCGTCGATGCCGTGACGTTCGGGCCCCAGTCCCCCGACGTCAGCGAGGGCCGCATCACGGATGGAGCCGCCGGGATCGTTTTCATGGCCCTGCCCACTCCCGGAGCGGCCAACTATGTGCCGTCGCCAAACCGACCACCGGCCCTGAATCCGATTTCGAATCGGGTCATCACAGGTGGCCGAGCGCTTTCCTTCTTCGCGGCGGCGACGGATCCCGATCTGCCTGTCCAGAACCTGACATTCAGTTTCGGGACCACGCCGCCGCCGGGTGCGACGATTGATCCGGGAACGGGCGAGTTCACTTGGGCGACACCCTGGGTGGCTTCGATGACGAACGTGCTCGTGCAGGTCATGGTGAGTGACAGTGGAAATCCGTCGATGAGCGCGACGAGGAACTTCAGCGTCGCCCTGCTTCCTCGGCCGACCGTGGGCGGGTTGCGCGTGACGGGAGGGGAACTGGAGCTTTCGTTCGAATCGCAGGTCGGGTTCCGCTACCGCATCGAATACCAGACCTTCATCGGACAGCCCCAGTGGATGCCGCTCGGCTCCGACGTTCAGGCCACGGCCGCCCAGATATTCATCGGCGACCAGATCCGGTTCGATCTTCCGTCCCGCTTCTACAGGGTGGTGCCGCTGGACTGAGCGCGTTGGCTGCCCGTCAAATCCCGATCTGATCGGCGAGTTCCTCGGCCGGGTAGGTCCAGATCTCGGCGAGAGTGGGATGGTAGTGCGGCATGGCGGCCAGTTCGCGGACGTTCATTCGTTTGGCCATTGCCGCAACGATCTCATGGATCAGTTCGCCGGCCTGCGGTCCCGCGCAACATCCACCGAGGATTTCACCGGTGTCCGGTGCCGCGAGCAGTTTCACGAATCCGTGCTTCACCGCCATGATGATGGACTTGCCGTGGTCGTTGAACGGATAGCTCGCCGTCGCGACGGGAATGCCGCCCGCTCGGGCGCTTTTCTCGGTCAAGCCCACGGTGGCGATGCCCGGATCACTGAAAACCACGTTGATGAGCAGACGGTAGTCGATGCTTCGTGGCTTGGCAGGGTGGATGATGTTGTGGCCGATGATTTCCCCCTGCTGCACGGCGATGTGCACGATCTCATACGGGCTGGCGCAGTCGCCGGCGGCGTAGATATGCGGCACCTTGGTCCTCATCTCCGAGTCGGTTTGGATCCGGCCATCGGCTTCGGTCGCGACGCCGATTGCGGGGAGATTGAGGCTCCGGGTGTTGGGTGAACGACCTAGCCCGAAGAGAATCTGTTCGGCGGCGACCGTTCGTTCGGCGCCATCGTGGGTCAGAGTGATCTCCTTTTGGCCGTTCGGGTTGATCCGGGCGCCGACCAGTTTTGTCCCCGTCAGCACCTGCATACCTTCGTCGCGAAGCTGGGCGGTGACTGCCTCGGCGGCATCCGCGTCGCAGTCCTTCAGGATGTGGGAGCTGCGTTGAACCAGCGTGACCTTCACGCCGAGGCGTTGGAAGAACTGGGCGAACTCCACGGCGACCGCGCCGCCGCCGAGAACGATCAACGACTTCGGCAGTTCTTCCAGCGCAAGGGCGTCGTCGCTGGTAAGGTAGCCGACATCCTTCAACGCCGGCAGTGGTGGCTCCGAGACGATCGATCCCGTCGCGATGACAAAATGGTCGGCGTGGACTCGGCGGCCGGCTGAAAGTTCAACGGTATGCGGATCGATAAACTTCGCCAGCGCACGGAACAGGGTGAAACGGTCGCTCGCGAGCTGCTTCTGGCGATACCCGGCGAACTCCTCGATCACCGTCGCTTTGCGCGCCATGACGGCATTGAAATCGAAGGTCGGTTTGTCGACTCGCAGTCCCCAGGTCGAGCCGTTTTGCGCAAGGTGGAGAACATCCGTCGCCCAGAGCAGGGCCTTGGTGGGCATGCAGCCGCGAAGGATGCAGAGCCCGCCGAGTTCCTTGGCGCCGTCGATGATCGCGACCCGTTTACCGGCGGCGGCACAGGTCCGGGCGGCGGCGTATCCGCCCGACCCGCCGCCGATTACCGCCACGTCGAATTTCTGCGTCTCAGACATGCGGCGACGTTCGCCGTGCTCACGGCTCGGCGCAAGGCCGGCAGCGTTGACACCGTCCCGGTCGTCCTTACAGCTTTCGACGACATGAGCAGTGAACTGATTTTCCCCCGCAGTCCGCGCGAAACGATGGATGGCTGGTCCTACCTTCCCCGCTACATCGACAAGGCACGGCTGTATCTCGCGGGCAAACTCCACGCCGATTACCAAGCCAACTTCGGCAAGGGCTTCGACGGATGGTGGCTGGAAGCGGCCGGCGTGAAGCACGAGGACTTCGTCGAGGTCGTGCGGAACTCCGTGACCGACGGGCAGGTTTGCGACTGGGTTCGGCTCCACGTGAAGAAGTCGGACGCCGAGAAGAAGGCCCATGCCGAAAGGCTCCTGAACCATCCGCCGGCCAGCGCGACGGAGGCGTTCGCCCGGCTGAAGATGCGGATGGAACAATCAGGCCTGCAGCATCGCACCGACATCGCCACGTTCGTCGACTACATCGACGCCGACGAGAAACGGATCTGAGCGCAGGATGTGGTGGTGCGCCGCCGACTGGCCGGCTGGCCGGCTGGCCGGGTTTTCCTTGCCAGCGGATGACGGCAAGAATTGTCATCCTTCCATGCCGGCCCCTGCCAGTTCGATCACTGAACCGGACTTCGTCTCGCGACAAGTCCGCGACGCTCGCCGTTACTATCTAAACCTCGGGCCGGTGAGTGCCCGGACCGATCTGGTTCGTTGCGGCGGATGCGAACACTGCGAGCCGGACTACAGCGTCGAACGGCCGAAGGGATTCCAGTTCCGCTGCATCGAATTGGTCGCCCAGGGCGAGGGCTCCGTCCGGCTTGGCAAGACTGAGTTTCGGCTCCGGCCCGGCGTGGTGTTTGCATACGGCCCGGGCGTCCCGCATTGGATCCGGAGCGCTCCCAAGGCGCCGATGGTTAAGTATTACGTCAACTTCGACGGCCCTGTCGCGGAGAGGCTGTTGGCGCGTGGGCCGCTTGGAAAGGGCATGGCGGTGCAGGTCCCGGATCCGCGCCAGGTCGTCGAGTTGTTCGAGTTGCTGCAACGGAATGGCTCCGGCGACAACCCGCTTCGCCACGCGATCTGCGCGTCCCTGCTTGAGTCACTCCTCCTCACGATCGAGAGCCAGGCGATCCCGGTGGCCGACTTCGAGACCCGGGCGCTTGCCACCTACCAGCGGGCTCGGGGTCATCTGGAGCAGAATTTTGCGCGGCTTCGCACTTTGGAGCAGGCCGCCGCCGAGACCCACATCAACGTCTCGTATCTTTGCCGGCTGTTCCAGCGGTTCGACCGGCAGAGCCCCTACCAATACCTGACGCGGCTCAAGATGAACCACGCCGCCGAACTGCTCCTCGTATCGGGAATGCTCGTCAAGCAGGTCGCCGAGGCGGTGGGTTTCGCCGATCCCTACCATTTCAGCCGTGCGTTCAAGTCGGCGGTCGGTCTTTCGCCGGAGAAATTCGCGAAAGGGGAGCGCGGCCGGGGTGCGGCTTCCGGCAGGAGTTGAGTGGTCGATGGCTTTCGTGCCGGTCAAGAATACCCATCCCATGGTCAATCCTACCTATTCGTGGTTTCAGCCGACGTGCCTAGAGTTTGCCAATCCATGAGCAGTCCTTTGATCATCGGCCGTTTTTCCGTCGGCATCGGCGACCGCTTCGCCCATCAGGCCAAGGCCCAACTACGCGCCTGCATCCTTGCCACGGGGCAGGGTGCCGACATCGTGCCGGTCTGGAACAAGTCCAACCGCGAACACACGATCATCGGGTCCGAACCGTCCTCCACGCGGGCCGCCGCCGATGCGGCCGTGAAGGAGTTGGGCTGGAAGGGCGCCTACTTCCTCGATGCGGACCACATCCGCCTGGAGACGGTCGAGCGGTTCCTTCCGCACTGCGAGTTCTACACCATCGATGTGGCCGACACTATCGGGAAGCCGGCCGCGCCCGAGGCCGTGAAAGCTTTTGTCGACCGGCATCCGGAACTCGTCGGGCGCATCGTCATTCCGGGCATCGCCGAACCGTTCGAGACGACGCGTGCGGAGATAGAGCGGATCACCGCCAAGTTTCTCCTCGCCGTCCAGGACGCCGGAAAAATCTACCGCCACATCGTCGCCGCGAAGGGAGTTGGACGGGTGATCACCGAGGTGTCGATGGATGAAACCGACAGCCCGCAGACGCCGCCCGAGTTGCTCGTCATACTCGTGGCGCTCGCCGACGAAAAGGTGCCGGTGCAGACCATCGCGCCCAAGTTCACCGGACGCTTCAACAAGGGCGTCGACTACGTGGGCGACCTCGTCCAGTTCGAGAAGGAGTTCAACGAAGACCTCGCCGTCATCGCGCATGCCGTGGCCCGCTACGGCTTGCCCCCGAACCTTAAGCTCAGCGTCCATTCCGGAAGCGACAAGTTCTCGATCTACCCGATCATCCGCCGGGCATTGGCCCGCTTTGGTGCCGGGCTGCACATCAAGACGGCTGGGACCACCTGGTTGGAGGAATTGATCGGCCTCGCCGAAGCCGGCGGCGACGGACTGGAACTGGCCAAGGAGATCTACGCGTCCGCGCTGGAGCACATCGACGAACTCTGCGCGCCCTACGCCACGGTCATCGACATCGACCGCTCCAAGCTGCCGAGCAAGGAAACGGTCGATGGCTGGAACTCGGACCAGCTCGTGGCCGCGCTTCGGCACGATCAGAAGAACCCGGCCTTCAACGTCCACTTGCGCCAGTTGCTCCACGTCGGATTTAAGATAGCCGCCAAGAAGGGCGAGCGGTATCTGATTGCCTTGAAGAAACACGAAGCCTTCGTGTCCAAGAACGTGACCGAAAACCTTTATGAGCGGCACTTGAAGCCGCTCTTCGTCGGCTGAACCTGAATCCCAATCTCCCATGAAACTCCGATTCTTCACCCTGGCCGCGGCGTTGGCGCTCGCGGCGACCGCAGGCGCGGCCGAGGTCAACCGTCGTCCACATGCCTTGACCAACGAACCGCCCGCAGCCGCAATAGCGCGTCCGCAGAAGGCCGCCAAGCCGGCCGACGGCGAACGGATCGTCTTCGTCGGAAACGGCCTTGCTGAACGCGATGTCTACTACAGCCGGATGGAGACCGAGCTGCATCTGCGATATCCGAACGAGAAGCTGTTCGTCCGCAACATGGGCCGTCCGGGCGACACGGCGGGCTTCCGGCCCCATCCGGCGCGCAAATCGCAGTGGGCGTTTCCGGGCGCGGCCCAGTTCCATCCGGAGCTGGCCCAGCACAACGGCATCGGCTTCTTCCCCACGCCTGACCAGTGGCTGACCCACTTGCAGGCCGACACCATCGTGGCCTTCTTCGGCTACAACGAATCCTTCGACGGCCCGGCTAAGGCCTCGAACTTCGAGGCCGAGCTGGAAGCCTTCGCCAAACACACGCTCGGCAAGGCCTACAACGGCCAGGCCGCGCCGAGGCTCGTGCTCGTTTCGCCCATCGCCTTCGAGGACCTTTCCGCCACGCGGGATCTCCCGGATGGCAAGAAGGAGAACGCCAACCTCGCCCTCTACACCGACGCGATCCGCAAGGTGGCCAAGCGGAACAGCCTCACGTTCATCGATCTGTTCACGCCGTCGAAGGCGCGTTACGGCAAGCGCGGCGTGCCTCCGCTGACGATCAATGGATTCGCCCCGACGGAAGCCGGCTACACCGAGATCGGCGGCTGGCTGGCCGACGGCCTGTTCGGCAAACAGAAGCGCCAGTCCAAGGTCGCTCCCGAGTTGGTCAACGCCGCCGTCAAGGAGCGCGATTACTTCTGGAACAACGACTACAACCTCGTGAACGGCGTCCACACCCACGGTCAGCGCTACGACCCGTTCGGCCCGCAGAACTATCCCGACGAAATCCAAAAGACCCGCGAAATGATGGCGTTGCGTGACACGCTCATCCACGACGTCGCGTTGGGACAGAAGAAGGAGATCGTCGTCGACGATTCCAAGACCCACGCCCTCGCACCCGTGCCGACCAACTTCAAGCGGCCCATCGAATATCTCGACGGAGCCAAGGCCATCGAAAGCTTCACCATGATGCCCGGCTACAAGGTCGAGCTCTTCGCATCCGAGAAGGAATTCCCGGACATGAAGAACCCGGTGCAGATGTCCTTCGACAACAAGGGACGCCTCTGGGTCGCCGTCATGCCCACGTATCCGCACTACGTCCCCGGCGGCGCGCGGCCCGACGACAAGATCTTGATCCTTGAAGACACCGACGGCGACGGACGTGCGGACAAGCAGACCGTCTTCGCCCGCGGACTGCATCTGCCGATCGGCTTCGAGATCGCACCCGAGGGCGTCTACCTCTCGCAGGAGCCGAACCTGGCGCTGCTCGTCGACACCAATAAGGACGATAAGGCCGACCGGATGGACCTCCTCATGCACGGCTTCGACACGCATGACACGCACCACGCCATCTCCGCCTACAGCGCCGATGCGTCGGGCGCGTTCTATTTGTTGGAAGGGCGCTTCCTCCACAGCCAGGTGGAAACGCCCTACGGCCCTCGCCGCTGCAACGACGGCGGCGCCTGGCGTTTCGATCCGAAGAGCTTCCGTCTCGAACGCCACATCCAGACGGATGTGAACAATCCCTGGGGCTACGCTCTCGACGACTGGGAGCAGGGCGTCCTAGCCGATGCGTCGTCCGGCGAGAATTACCACGCGCTGCCGGTCTCCGCGAAAATGCCCTACGGCATCGAGATCAACAAAGCGGGCACTTACGTTCCCAAGCGTTCCCGGCCGACTTCCGGTTCCGAATTTGTCTCCTCGCGCCATTTCCCCGACGAGGTGCAGGGCCAATACATGACCTGCAACAGCATCGGCTTCCTCGGCATCAACTTCTCCTCGGTGGCCGAGGACGGCTCGGGTTTCACCGGCAAGCTTGCCGGCGACCTGATCAGCTCCAGCGACCCGAATTTCCGCCCCGTCGACCTCGAATTCGCTCCGGACGGTTCGCTCTACTTCATCGACTGGCACAACGCGCTTGTAGGCCACATGCAGCACAACGCCCGCGATCCGAACCGCGACCACGACCATGGCCGCATCTACCGCATCACCTATCCCGGCCGGCCGCTCGTGAAGCCCGCGAAGATCGACGGTGCCCCGGTCGCCCAGTTGCTGGAAAATCTCAAGCTGCCCGAATACCGCACGCGCTACCGCACGCGCCGTGAACTCCGCGGCCACCCGGCCAGCGAAGTCATTCCCGCCGTCAAGGCCTGGGCCGCCAAGCTCGACAAGGCCGACCCGCGCTACGAACACCACCTCTGCGAAGCGCTTTGGGCCACCTGGGCCCAGAACAAGCCCGACACCGGCTTGATCAAGCAGCTCCTCGGAGCCAGGGACCACCGCGCCCGCGCCGCCGCCGTCAACGTTTTGCACTTCTCCGCGTCGAAGGTTCCAGAGGCCACCGCGATCCTGATGCGCGCCGCGAATGACATCCACGGCCGCGTCCGCCTCGAAGCCATCGTGGCCGCCTCATGGCTCGACAACGCGGACGGAGCCAAGATCGTCCTCGAAGCCCTGAAGCATCCGCTCGACCGTTGGATGGGACCCGTCACCAAGCAGATCCTCGAATACACCCTCAAGGACGAGGTCGCAGTGTTGAAGGACGCCGGCAAGCTGGACCTCGCGAACAACCCGAACGCCCGCGCCTACCTCGACGGCAAATACAAGATCGGCTCCGCGCCGCCGCCGCCCGAGCTCCAGGTCTACGGGCCGACCAAGCCGCTTCCGCCCGAGCAGCAGAAATTCTACGAACTCGGCCGCTCCGTCTTCAACCGCGACGCCCATTGCGCCACCTGCCACCAGCCGAACGGGCAGGGGATGAAGGACGTCTATCCTCCGCTCATCGCGAAGAACAATCCGTGGCTCAAGGACGACGACCGCCTGATCAAGATCGCCCTCAAGGGCATCTGGGGACCGATCGAAGTCGCCGGGCAGCGATACGACCCGTCGAAAGGCGTGCCGCCAATGCCGAGCTTCGGCGTCTTCCTGAACGACGAGGAAATGGCCGCCGTCCTCACCTACGTCCGCCAGTCCTTCGGCAACGACCTGCCTGCGATCAGCAAGGAACAGGTGGCCGCCCTCCGTGAGCAGACAAAGGAACGGCAGGACTTCTACAACGTGGACGAGATCATGAAGGAACACCCGATCCCGGGTTGGGAGAAGTGGGGCAAGGGCGCGAAGCCCGCCAACGCGTTCGAGTAAAGGACGTCTCCGCCTGTGAAACGCTCGGCAATAATACTCATTGTAGGGCTGGCCGCGCTTGGAGCATACGCGGCGGGGTTCATAGTATACAAAGAGTGGGCAGAAGCCACTTCCGACACGCGGCCCCGTGGGGTTCCTGGTTGGTTTTTCATGTATCCTGAAGAAACACCCGCACAGCGAGCGCTTCATTGGCTTTTTTACCCGTGTATTCGGGCTCATCAGATCATTATGGAATCAGGCGAAAATTCATAGGTATGACCGCGTCTCGCATAGCGCGCCGGCGCGCAACTTGGATCTCTCGAATTGATCGATGCGAACTCACTCAGATATGAAAAACATGGTTCTTGGCGGCGTTGGCTCCGGGTTTCTAGTCATGTGCCTCTCCGCCGCCGAGCCAGCCGCCGAGCCAGCCGCCGGCTTCCCCAAGCAGCCGCCCGTCCCGTATCTGAGCGTCAAGGAAAGCCTGAAGCGCTTCCAGATCCAGGATGGTTACCGGCTGGAGCCCGTGTTGACCGAGCCGGTCATCAAGGAACCCGTCGCCATCGCCTTCGATGGCAACGGCCGGATGTTCGTCGCCGAGATGCGGACCTACATGCAGGAGATCGACGGCAAGGGCGAACTCGAACCCTCCAGCCGAGTCTCGATGCATTGGTCGTCGAACGGCGACGGCGTCTATGACAGGCACAGCGTCTTCGCGGACAAGCTGGTTCTTCCGCGGATGATCCTGCCGGTCGATGGCGGACTGTTGATCAACGAGACGGACACGCAGGACATCTTCCTCTACCGCGACACGGACGGCGACGGCGTGTCGGATACCAAGCAGCTCGTCTTCGCCGGTGGACGGCGCGGCGGGAATCTGGAGCACCAGCAGAGCGGCCTGATCTGGTCGATGGATAACTGGCTTTACTCGACCTACAACGCATGGCGCCTGCGGTTGAAGGGGACCAACGTCCTCAAGGAACCCACCGCGCCGAACGGCGGGCAATGGGGACTCACGCAGGACGACCATGGCAAACCGTGGTTCGTCAACGCGGGCGGCGAGCGCGGCCCGTTGAACTTCCAGCAGCCCATCGTCTATGGCGCGTTCAACGTGAACGACCAGTTCGCGCCCGGCTTCGCCGAAGTCTGGCCTCTCGTTCCGATCCCCGACGTGCAGGGCGGACCGATCCGGTTCCGTCCGGAGGAGAAGACGCTCAACCACTTCACCGCCACCTGCGGCGGGGAAATCTACCGGGGCGACGGATTGCCGCCGGATCTTCGCGGCGACCTGCTCTTCGCCGAACCCGTCGGCCGCCTCATCCGCCGCGCCAAGATCGAAGTAGGCGACGGCGTCACCTTCCTGAGCAATCCGTATGAAAAGTCGGAGTTCATCCGCTCGTCCGATCCGAACTTCCGCCCGGTCAACATGGCCACCGCGCCCGACGGCTCGCTCTACATCGTCGACATGTATCGCGGCATCATCCAGGAGGGGAACTGGGTCCGCGAAGGCTCCTATCTCCGGAAGGTCGTCCAGCAATACAGCCTCGACCAGAACGCCGGCCGGGGACGCATCTGGCGTCTGACGCATCCGTCGTTCAAGCCCGGCCCGCAGCCGAAGTTGCAGGACGAATCCGCCATCCAGCTCGTCGGCCGTCTCGAGCATCCGAACGGCTGGTGGCGCGACACGGCGCAGAAGCTCCTCGTGCTTCGCAACGATCCTTCCGCCGTGGAACCGCTGAAGACGATGGCTCGTTCCAATCCGGACCACCTCGCCCGCCTGCACGCGCTCTGGACGCTCGAAGGCATGGACGCGCTGGAGCCGGCGTTGATCCGCGAGAAGCTCAAGGACGAGCATCCGCAGCTGCGCCGGGGAGCGATCCGCGTGGCCGAGACACTGATCAAGAATGGCGACTCGTCGCTCAACGCCGACATCCGGGCCATGGCCGCCGACAAGGACGCCGACGTCGTGATCCAGGCCATGCTGACCGCGAACCTCCTGAAATGGCCGGACGCGAAAACCTTCATAGAGCAGACCGTGGCCGCGTGTCCGTCGCGCGGTGTGAAGGAGATCGGCACCGCCATGACCGCGCCGCTGGCACCCGCGCCTTCGGCCCGGTTCACCGCCGCCGAGAAGCAGCTCATCCAGCGCGGCGAAGCGATCTACAAGGAGCTGTGCTTCTCCTGCCACGGCCCCGACGGCAAAGGAACGCAGATGGAAGGCGCGCCCAAGGGAACCACGATCGCGCCGTCCTTCGCCGGATCGAAGACGGTGAACGGGGCGGCCGAAGGCATGGTCAAGGTGATCCTCCATGGCCTGACCGGCCCCGTCGCCGGCAAGGCCTACGACGCGTTGATGGTGCCGATGAAGGACAACGACGACACGTGGATCGCCTCGGTGGCGTCCTATGTCCGGACCAGCTTCGGCAACAAGGGATCGGTCATCGATGCGAAGACGGTGGCCGCGATCCGCAAGGCGAACACCGACCGCACCGAACCATGGACCCTGGAGGAGCTGGCGGCTTCCATGCCAAGGCCGCTCGCGTTCACTGGCGGCTGGAAGCTCACCGCCAGCCACAAGGCCGATGCGGCCAAGGCTGCGTTCGACGGGAACCTCGACACCCGCTACGACACCGCCGCATCGCAGGCGCCGGGGATGTGGTTCCAGGTGGAACTGCCCGAAGCCGCGACGTTGTCCGGCATCCACCTCGATTCCGCCAAGTCCCCCAACGACTATCCGCGCGGCTACAAGGTCCAGCTGTCCGACGACGGCGCGAACTGGGGCACGCCCGTCGCGGCCGGCAAAGGCAGCGGCCCCGTCACGGACATCGCGTTCACCCCGGCGAAGGCGAAGTTCATCCGCATCACCCAGACCGGCGCGGTGGACGGCCTCTTCTGGTCCATCCACGAGATGCAGCTTCTCCAGCCGCCGATCCCACTGGCCGTGAACCCCGCTGCGAAGAAGCCGGCAAACGCGTTTGAGTGATTCCATGATCCAGTCCGCCATCACCGTCTCGCTCGTGCCTGAAGCCAAGGGCGGCCCGTTCGTCTTCTGGGACGATCTGGGTGCTGCCTTTGCCAAGACGTCCGCGCTCGGCTTCGACGCCATCGAGATCTTCCCGCCGTCGGCCAAGGAGCTTCCGCTCAGCCAGGTCCGCGACCTGATGGAGAAACATTCCCTCAAGGTCGCCGCCATCGGCACCGGCGCGGGCTGGGTGAAGCACAAGCTCCACCTGACCCATCCCGACGAAGCTGTCCGCAAGAAGGCGGTCGAGTTCATCCAGGGCGTCATCAATCTCGCCGGCTTCTGCGGCGCGCCTGCGATCCTCGGGTCCATGCAGGGACGATGGGAAGGTGCGGTCTCCCGCGAGCAGGCGCTGGCGTGGCTGGCCGAGGCGTTGAAGGAACTGTCCGCCCGCGCCGCCGCGCAGAAGCAGGTCTTCCTCTACGAGCCGTTGAACCGTTACGAGTGCAACCTGTTCAACCGTGCGGAAGACGCCGCCGCGTTCCTCCGTGAACACGGCCTCACCAATGTGAAGCTCCTCTGCGACCTGTTCCACATGAACATCGAGGAGGCCGACATCGCGCGGACGCTCCGGGCTGTCGCAGCCGAGTTGGGCCACGTCCACTTCGCCGATTCAAACCGCCGGGCCATCGGCTTCGGGCATCTCGACTTCGCTCCCGTGGCCGCCGCGCTGAAGGACATCGGCTACACCGGCTACGTCTCCGCCGAAGTCCTGCCGTTGCCCGACAGCGACACGGCGGCGAAGCAGACCATCGAGAGTTTCCGCAGATGGTTTCCAAGGTAGGGCAGTGCTTCCAGCCTGCCCAAGCGGCGGACGTGAACGATGAATTCAACAGCAACAACGCCAGTTTCGTTCAAGGTGGGCCGAGTCGCGCTGCGACTCGGCAGCCAGCCGCAGCGCGGCTGGCTCCACCTTCAGACACGTCCGACCCAAGTTCTGGCGGTTCCAGCAACAGACCACTGACATGCTCAAAACCCAGCTCATCCATCCGGAAATCCTCCGCGTCCTCGCCCGGGCCGGACACCATGGCAAGGTCCTCATCGCCGATGGCAATTATCCCGCCTCGACCAAGAAGGGACCGAATGCCGAGGTCATCTGCATGAACCTGTCGCCGGGCCTGATCACCTGCGCGCAGGCGTTGCGGGCTGTCTTGAGCGCCGTGCCGGTGGATTCGATCCACACCATGGGCATCCCGGCGGACGATCCCTATGCGAAATACGGCGAGCCCGCCGCCTGGGGCGAGTTCAAGACGATCATCAAACAGGCCGGCCTCAAGACGAAGATCGAGCCCATCATGAAGTGGGACTTCTACAAGGCCGTCGAATCCGCCGACCACGTCCTGACCATCCAGACCGGCGACGCCGCCTTGTGGGCGAATGTCCTCATCAGCATCGGCTCGCGTCCGCCCGACCGGCAGCTCCAGTAGGACCGCCTGCCGTCCTTCAAATCATTCCCTGACATGCAAACCCGACTCCTCGGCAAAACCGGCCTCCAGCTTCCCATCCTCAGCTTCGGCGCGTCGTCGCTCGGTGCCGAGTTCCGCAGCGTGAAGCTCGACGAGGCGCTGGAGAGCGTCCGCGTCGCGCTCGACTGCGGGCTGAACTTCATCGACACCTCGCCCTTCTACGGACGCGGCATGAGCGAGGTGCTCCTCGGCATCGCGCTGAAGGGCGTTCCGCGCGACAGCTACACGCTTTGCACCAAGCTCGGCCGCTACGACCTCCCGCACTTCGACTTCAGCGCCAAACGCGTCGCCGAGAGCGTGGATGTCTCTCTGCACCGCCTCGGCACCGACCATCTCGACATCGTGCTCTGCCACGACGTCGAGTTCGTGCCCATGCAGCAGATCGTCGATGAGACCATTCCCGCGCTGAAGAAGATCCAGCAGTCGGGCAAAGTTCGCTTCATCGGCTTCAGCGGCTGTCCGCAGAAGATCTTCCGCTTCATCTGCGACCAGACCGATGTCGACTGCGCGCTCAGCTACAACCAATACACGCTCCAGAACACGCGCTTCGCCGACGAGACCGTCCCCTACCTCAAGGCCAAGGGCGTGGGCGTGATGAACGCCGGCCCCTTCAGCGCCCGCCTGCTGACCAACGCGCCGTTGCCCGTCTGGTTGAAAGAACCCGAGGCCGTGAAAGCCGCCGCCCGCGCCGCCGCCGCCCACTGCGCGGTCAAGGGCGTGGACATCGCGAAGCTCGCTCTCCAGTTCAGCCTCGCGAACCCCGACATCGCCACCACCGTCAGCGGCAGCGCGAACCCGACCAACATCCGCAACTGGGCCAAATGGGCCGCCGAACCGCTCGATCAAGAACTGCTGGCCGAAGTGCTGGAGATCTTCCAACCCGTGAAGAACCTCGGGCACAAGGAAGGCCTTGAGGAGAACAACTGAACTTCGGAGAACCCATGAAGATTTCGCCCCTGCTTTCCAGTCTCGTCGCTTCGGCTCTGCTGGGACACTTCTTCACCGCGTTGGGTGCCGAGGTCGCCGCCCCCACCATCCAGCCAAACGCCCAAGGCCTTCTCAACGCCACCTCAGCCACGCCCGGTGCGATCATCCGCTACAACTTGGACGGTCGTCCTCCGACCAAGGACGACGGCGTGTGGCTGGCGCCCGTCGATCTCCCGCCCGGCTACAAGTTGGCCGCTCGGACGTTCATACAGGGAACGACGAACCAGAGCGCGGTCACCACATCGATCACCTCGTCGTCGGGCGCATCGCCGCGCAAACTCTCCACCCTCGTTCCCGTCACCCAGAACCGCGATTGGCGCACCTACGACTGGGCCGAACGCCACGCCGCCTGTGTCGCGCTGATGAAGGAACGGAAACCCGAGATCGTCATGCTCGGCGATTCGATCTTGCACTTCTGGGGTGGTGAACCCGTCTCGGGTCGCCGCACCGGAACCAACGAATGGAACCGCCTCTTTGCCGGACGTCGTGTGGTCAATCTCGGCTACGGGTGGGATCGCACGGAGAACGTCCTCTGGCGGTTGACCCATGGCGAGTTCGACGACGTGTCGCCGGAGGTCGTCGTCGTCATGATCGGGACGAACAACATGGGCCTGAACACGCCCGATGAGATCGCCGCCGGTATTGAGGCCATCTGCGCCGAGATCCACCGCCGCTCCCGCCGGACGCGCATCCTGCTTCTCGGCATCTTCCCGCGCGGAGCCAAGCCCGACGCCACCCGCGCCAAGGTCTCCGAAGTGAACGAGCGCATCGCCAAGCTCGATGGCAAGGCCGGCATCACCTACCTCGACATCGGCGGCAAGTTCCTCGAACCCGACGGCTCCATCTCCAAGGAAGTCATGTCTGACTTCCTGCATCCTTCGGCCAAGGGCTATGCCACCTGGGCCGAGGCGATGGAGCCGACGTTGAAGAAACTTCTGAATCCCTAGAACCCCGTTTGACTTTGCCCGGTTTTCGTTAGTCTCAGTCCATTCCATGAATCTTATTCGTTCCCTTCTTTTGGCAGGCATCACTGCTTCCTCCGCCTTGGCCGCGGACTCCGGCCCCATCCGCGTCCTCTACCTCGGCAAGGAGGGCTCCGATTCGACCAAACGCTGCCACGTCCTCATGCGCGAACTGGGGCGTGACGCGGTGTGGTTCGACTACGCATCGGATGCGTCGGTTGTGACGCCGGAATGGTTGGCCAAGTTCGACGCCGTGCTGCTCGACGCTCCGAAGGACGACTTCAAATCGCTGTCGTCCATTCCCGCCGCCAGGCTTCTCACCTTCTCCTTCGACGGCGACGAACGCGCCTGGGGATCTCCGGCTTTCATCCAAGGCGTCCAGGCCAAGGTGACTTCGGCCGTCGGCGAAGGCCGGGTTGCCAGTTGGAAGGCCTTCCTCGCCCAGCGCGAACCCGAGAAGCGCGAGCCCAACGCCACCGTCGCCAATTACGAGCGCCGTCCTGAAGCCATCACCTTCCAGCAGCCCTTCGGCGTGAAGGGCAGCCGGGAGCGCACGCAGGTGCCGGTGGACATGAAGCTGGAGCTGTTCGCCGCCGAGCCGGACATCGCCAAACCCATCGCCTTCTCCTGGGACGAACGCGGCCGCCTGTGGGTCTGCGAGACGCGCGACTATCCCCACGGCGTGCAGCCGACGGGGCAGGGGAATGACTCGATCAAGATCTGCGAAGACACCGACGGCGACGGCAAAGCGGACAAGTTCACCGTTTTCGCCGACAAGCTGAACATCCCGACGAGCCTCGTCTTTGTGAACGGTGGCGTGATCGTTTCGCAGCCGCCGCGTTTCCTGTTCCTCAAGGACACCGACGGCGACGGCAAGGCCGACGTCCGACAGGAAATCCTGACCGGCTGGGGCATTGGCGACACGCACGCGCAGGCGAACAACCTGCACTACGGCTTGGACAACTGGCTCTACGGCTGCGTCGGCTACTCGGGCTTCAACGGCGAGGTCGGCGGCAAGCAGATGCGCTTCGCCCAGGGCACCTACCGCTTCAAGGCCGACGGTTCGGCGCTGGAGTTCCTCCACCAGTTCTCGAACAACTCCTGGGGCCAGAGCGCGAACGAGGCCGGCGACCAGTTCGGCGGCACGGCCAACGGCGCGCCCATCTTCTATGGCGGCATTCCGGCGACGTTGGCCGGGCCGGGCGTCCGTGTGATGTCGGCCAAGAAGATCAACGTCGAGGACCGCGTCCACACCATCACGCCGAACTTCCGGCAGGTGGACGTCTTCGGCGGCTACACGGCCGCCGCCGGCAGTGCCTTCATCTTCGGGGACAACATGCCCAAGCGTCTCCAGGGCCAGGCCATGGTCTGCGAGCCGACGATGAAGGTCATCACGCTGATGGACGTGCAGTCCAAAGGCGCGGGCTACGTGGCCAAGGATGGGTTCAACCTCGTGGCCAGCGCCGACGAATGGATGTCGCCCGTCTTCGCCGAGGTCGGTCCGGACGGCGCGGTCTGGTTCGCCGACTGGCAGAACTTCATCATCCAGCACAATCCCACGCCCAGCGTGCAGCGCGGCGGCTACGACGCGAAGACCGGCGTCGGCGGCGCCCATGAGAACCCGCTCCGCGACCATGCCCGAGGCCGCATCTACCGCGTCGTCTGGGACGGCGCCAAGAAGCCCGCGAGCACCAGCCTCAAGGACGCGAAGACGCCCGCACTGGTCGACGCACTCGGCGACGGCAATCCGTTCTGGCGGACGACCGCCCAGCGGTTGCTCGTCGAAGGGAGGAAGACCGACGCGGTCGAGGCCTTGAAGAAGTCGGCCACTGCCAAGGACGGCGGCATCGCTGCGGTCCACGCGCTCTGGACGCTGTCGGGCCTCGGCCAATTGGACGAAGCGACTCATCTCTCCGCGCTCTTGGCGAAGGACGCCGTTCTCCGCCGCAACGCCACGCGTGCCCTCGGGAATGACGCCAAGGCCCAGAAGCTCTTCTTCAGCGCGGGCGTCGTGAGCGATCCGGTTCCCGTGACGCGCTTGGCCGGATTGGTGAAGCTCGGCCAGTTTGAAACTTCCAAGGATGTGCAGAACGTTGTCGTGAGTGTCGCGCGCAACGTCGTGAACCGCTCCGACGAATGGCTGAACGAAGCGGTCCGCGTCATCTCGCGCAAACACCAGGCCCAGCCTTTCCGCGAAGGCCCGAACCTTCTGCCGAACCCCGGCTTCGAGATCGTCGGAGCCGATGGATTCCCCGAAGGCTGGCAACGCCGTGATTACGGCGGCCGTCCGGCAAACAGCGATGCCAAGTGGGAGGTCGTCAGGGAAGCGGGCCGGGTCCATTCCGGCAAACAGGCCTTCAGCGTGACTACCACGGGCGATGCCGACACCAGCTTCCATGCGGACGTCGCGCTGAAGCCGAACACAGAGTATCGCCTCTCCGCTTGGATCAAGGGACAGAACATCCGTGGCAAGGTGAGCCTGAACGACCACATCAACCGCTATGAGACCGACACCGTCACGCGCAGCGGCGACTGGACCGAGGTGGAAGTCGTCTTCAACAGCCGTAATGCCACGCGTTCGAGCATCAACCTGCTCCACGTCGCTCGCGGCACCGGATTCTTCGACGACGTGAAACTCACTGAACTGCTTCCCGCGGAGACGGCCGCTCCCGAGAAGATAGTCGCCGATGGCAGCCGTGGTCAGACCATCTTCCTCACCCACACGGCCCGCTGCACACTCTGCCACATGCTCAAGGGCGAGGGCAGCACCGTCGGTCCCGCGCTCGACGGCATCGCCGGCCGCCAGACGGCCGCCTACATCCACGAAAGCCTGATGGAACCCAACAAGGTCCTCGCGAAAGGATTCGAGAACCTGGAGGCCTCGCCGATGCCGCCGATGGGCGACATTTTCAACGCACAGGAGATCGCCGACATCGAGGCGTTCCTCCAGACGTTGAAGTAGAGGCGAGGTCCATAGCTGCCCTCCGAAACGCACTCGTGACTCGTCGGCGCGGGACGGTAAGCATCGTTCCCATGGGACAGATTCTGACCGACGCGAGCATCGAAGAGTGGATCGAGTTCGTCTTCGCCCGACCGGTGAACGACCCGGCGTGGCATTGGGAAACTGATGCCGATCGGTGGGAAGGTTCGCCGGAGAGGACGGCGGAATTGCTGGCGGAAACCTTCGAGCGATCCGGTGAGATTCTGGAGCCGTTCGATGACGAGCAGGTCAACCAGGGTCTTTGGATGATTGCCAGCCCGTCTTGCTCCAACATGGGTTTCTCATTGGCAGACGATACCGGCCCTTGGGCACTGCGTGCGCGGGGCCTGGAAGCCATCTTCACCTTGTTCCGCGACTGTTTCGCCGTCCGCTGCTCCAATCACCTGGGTCATCTCGACAATGAGGAGGCCAATCCCCTGAACAGTATCTGCTACATGTGGTGGGATGTTTTCCCCGTCTGCGCTCAGCCGGAACTTCCTCTTCAGAAAGAGCGCGACGAACTGATCCTGTCCGTCATGGCGCGGACGCTGGAGCTGCCTTCCGAAGCCTGTCAGGAAGCCGCCCTGCATGGCCTCGGAGAATGGGAATCGAAATACCCCGACCCAATCCACGAGATCATCGAACGCTTCATCTGGACCCACCGCAAGATCCGCACGCCTCTGCGGAACTACGCCTACGCCGCCCGCCATGGCGACGTGCTGTAATCCACGGAGGCGAGTTGGTCGCTTTCTGCGGTGACCTGTTCCCATCGGTCGGATTTTGCCAAGTGGGAGCAAGCTAAGGGCAAGATACGGCAAGTGCCGTCTCCCCATCGGTCCGATGTTTGTCCTGACCTCGATGGTCAGCGATGGCGACGACAGCACCAAACCCGGCAACCCTTTCGGACCTTGAAACCGCTTCTGCGGTTGCTTGCTTCCATTGCGGCACGGCTTGCGGGACCAAGGCGTTCATCACCGACGGCAAAGCCTTCTGCTGCCACGGCTGCCAGACCGTGTTCGAGCTGCTTTCGGAGAACGGCCTAGGGCAGTTCTACCGGTTGAACACCGTTTCCGGCGTCCGCATCTCGGAGAAGCCCCCGCAGGACTACACCTATCTCGACGAACCGTCGGTGCGTGCGCAGTTGGTGGAGTTCAGCGACGGGAAGGTGGCGCGCGTGCGATTCCATCTGCCGGCCATCCACTGCATCGGCTGCGTCTGGCTGCTGGAAAACCTCTTCAAGCTGCGCCAGGGAATCGGCAAGTCGCAGGTCAGCTTCCCGCGCAAGGAGATCACCGTCAGCTTCGACGAAAGCGTCCTTCTGCTCAGCGATATTGCCGCCTTGGTGGCGTCGCTCGGCTACGAACCGGAGCTGCGTTTCTCCGACTTGCAGAAGCCGAAGGCGAGTCCGGCCACGCGCCGATTGAATCTCCAGCTCGGCGTCGCGGGCTTCGTGTTCGGCAACACGATGCTCTTCGCCATCGCCGGCTACCTCGGGCTCGATGTGTTTGATGGCCCGGCCTTCAAGGCGATGTTCGGCTGGGTCAGCCTGATCCTGTCAGTGCCCGTGCTGCTCTACAGCGCGGCCGACTATTGGAAGACCGCCTGGATGAGCCTGAGGCAACGCCGGCTCACCTTGGACGTGCCGATCGCTCTCGGCATCGCCGCGCTCTGGGGCCAGAGCACGTGGGAGATCGTCAGCGGCCATGGCGAAGGCTACTTCGATTCGCTGGCGGGCCTGCTGTTCTACCTGCTGCTGGGAAAACTGTTTCAACAGAAGACCTACGACCGCCTCGCGTTTGACCGTGATTACCGGGCGTTCTTTCCGCTGTCGGTCGTGCGCCTCAGACATCAGGCATCAACGATCCCGGATGAAGAACGCGTCGCTCTCAGCCAGCTCCGCGTCGGCGACCGGCTGGTCATCCGCAGCAGCGAACTCGTTCCCGCCGATGCCAAGCTCGTTCGCGGAGGTGCCGTGATCGACTACAGCTTCGTCACCGGCGAATCCCAGCCGGTGGAGAAGCTGGAAGGCGACTACCTCTACGCCGGCGGTCGCCAGATGGCCGGGGCCATCGAGATCGAGATGGTGAAGCCGGTTTCGCAGAGCTATCTCACCTCGCTCTGGAACCAGGAAGTCTTCCAGAAAACGAAGGAGAACATCTTCGCCACGCTGACCAACCGGCTTGCGCCGCGTTTCACGGCCGTCGTCATCGCCATCGCCGTGGGCGCGGCGGCGTATTGGGCGTTCGTCGATCCGGCCAAGTCGCTCAAGTCCTTCACGTCGGTCCTGATCGTCGCTTGCCCGTGCGCGCTGGCCTTGGCGGCGCCGTTCGCCCTGGGTAACGCACAGCGTGTCCTGGCCCGCAGGAACATCTTTCTCCGGAACGCCAACGTGTTGGAAACGCTGGCTCGCGTGGATTCCATCGTCTTCGACAAGACCGGCACGCTGACCACGGCCGGGGCGGGCGAAGTGTCCTTCGTAGGCCGCGCGTCCTCGCCCGGCCAGGCGGATTTCGGGCCAACCGACACCCATCCACTCAGCCGCGACGAGGAACGGAAGGTCTTCTCGCTGGCGGTCCAATCCACGCATCCCTTGTCCGTTCGCATCGCCGAATCGATGCGTGGCCGCCAGGTGGCGGAGCCGGTCATCGCGTTCCTGGAAACGCCCGGCTGCGGCATCGAAGGACGAGTCGGCGACAGCGAGGTGCGGATGGGCTCCGCCGCCTGGATGCTTGGCGGAGGTGCGGTGCAGGGGACTGCCCATGGAAGCTCCGTCCACGTCATGATCGACGGCCGCCATCGAGGGCACTTCGCCGTCACGAGCACGCTCCGGCCCGACACGGGAAACCTTCTAGGTGCCTTGGCCGATCAGCACGAAGTGGCCCTGCTCAGCGGCGACAACGAGCGTGAGCGCGCCCGCTTTACGGCCCTGTTCGGCGGCGAAGCCCGCCTCCGGTTCAACCAGAGCCCGCTGGACAAGCTCGGCTTCATCGAACGCCTTCAGAGCAACGGGCGCACCGTCATGATGGTGGGCGACGGCCTGAACGACGCCGGGGCGTTGAAGCAGAGCGACGTGGGCGTGGCGGTGGTCGAGAACATCGGCGCGTTCTCGCCCGCGAGCGACGTCATCATGGACGCCGCGCTCGTGCCCCGGACGCACGAACTGCTGCGCTTCAGCCGGAACACGGTGCGCATCGTCCGGGCCAGTTTCATCGTTTCCACGCTCTACAATCTCGTCGGTATCGCCATCGCGGCGACCGGCAACCTCTCGCCCATCGTCTGCGCGGTGCTGATGCCGCTGAGTTCGGTCTCGGTCGTCGCATTTGCCTGCGGATTGACCGGCTGGGCTGGTCGCCGCAGTGGCCTGGAGCTCGCGCCGATCCAATCCATCTCGCCCTCGACCTCGTTCTCTTCCTCGCTCCGGTCGACCGATACGGAGCGCGAGAACTTGGTCGAGAAAGAGGATGAGGCAGCAATTCCTGTTCAGGGTCGGGCAACGGAGGTAAAGCGGCTATGAGCGTCATCCTTATCCTCATCCCCGTGAGCGTCGTCGTGGCCGCATGTTTTCTGGCGGGCTTCATCTGGGCCGTCCGGAACGGGCAATACGAGGACACCTGCACCCCTTCGATGCGGATGCTAGCGGACGACGCGCCGGTGAAAGAGCCGAAGCAGGATCTACAAAAAAATGAATGAACCACGGAGCCCCGGAATGAACGTAGAAACCTTCAAATACGACAACAGGATCGTCCGCGCGTTCGCGATCGCCACCATTGTCTGGGGCCTCGTGGGCTTCTCGGCCGGACTCCTCATCGCGGTCCAGCTCTTCTGGCCGGGGATGAACCTGAACCTCCAATACACCACGTTCGGGCGCCTGCGTCCGCTGCACACCAACGCTGTGACGTTCGCGTTCGTGGGCAATGCGATGTTCATGGGCATCTACTATTCGCTCCAGAGGCTGTGCAAGGCGCGGATGTTCAGCGACAAGCTCAGCTGGATCAATTTCTGGGGCTGGCAGGCGATCATCGTCTCGGCTGCCGTGACGCTGCCGCTCGGCCTTACTACCTCCAAGGAATACGCCGAACTCGAGTGGCCCATCGATATCGCCATCGCCCTGATCTGGGTGGCGTTCACCGTCAATCTGATGGGAACCATCTTCAAGCGGCGCGAGAAACACCTCTACGTCGCCATCTGGTTCTACATCGCGACCGCGCTGACCGTGGCGATGCTGCATATCGTCAACTCCATCGCCGTCCCGGCGAGCTTCTTCAAGAGCTACCCCATCTACGCCGGCGTGCAGGATGCGCTCGTGCAGTGGTGGTATGGGCACAACGCAGTCGCGTTCTTCCTGACGACTCCGTTCCTGGGACTGATGTACTACTACATCCCGAAAGCCGTGAACAAACCGGTCTACAGCTATCG
>JBBRDN010000007.1:0-52497 GCA_038203875.1 Verrucomicrobiota bacterium | reverse complement strand
CTGACGCCCGAAGGCACGGCCACCAGGGTGACTTGGGTTGATGAAGGCGCGCTGGGATCCAATCCGATCAACCGCTGGTTCGGTCTGATGATGGATTCGATGATGGGTCCGGACTTCGAGACCGGCCTGAAGAACCTCAAGCAGCTGTCCGAGACGTCGGCGAAGTAACTGGCGCAGGCCGCTTCGCCCGATCGAAGCGGGCCCGGCAGATCGTGGAAAAGAAAAAGAGCGGTTCCTCGCGGAACCGCCCTTTGCGTCGAGTTGAATCGGGATCTTAGGCCTTCTGGTCTTCGATCTTCACCACCTTGTAGCCACCGATGGATTTGAAATACAGGAACAGCAGCAGGTATATGGCCGCCATCATCGCCGGGATGAATGAGTCTGCCACGAGCGTCTTGCGGTCGCCGATGATGCTGGCATCGGCCACGGCCTTCTGGTCCGGCGTTTTCGTGACCGCGGTTTGCGCTGCCGAGAGCTTGGTGCCGTCGAGGCCGATCACTTTCTTGAAGAACAGGAATTTGCTCGGCGTGGACGCCTTATACTGTTCGTAGACGGCGGGAGCGGTGGCGTTGAGATGCTCGGTGGTGAAACGGTCCTTGGCGTAGCCGAGGCCGGGACCGCCGAGGAGACCGGCCGACATCATCCCGATGCCGCCCATGATGGACATCGCGATGGCGCCGGTGCGCGGGAAACGGTCACCGACCACCGCCAACATCGTCGGCCAGAAGAAGGTCTTGCCGACAGCATAGACAGCGAGGGCAACCAGGGCGCCGGTGAAGGTCTCGATGCCGCTGACCATGCGCAGTCCGACCATGCCGAGGACGGCGCAGATGAAGAGAAGGCCGATCGGGGAGATCTTCAGGCTCTTCTCGATGAAATGGGCGCAGAAGCGCAGCGCGAACATCAACAGCGAGGTGAAGACAAAGAGGATCTTGCCCTGGGTCGGGGTCAGGATGTTGCCGGTGATGTTCTGGATCCAGCCGTCGGTGCCGAGCTCGACCGCGCCGACGAGGGCATGGGTCGCGAACAGGACGAACAGCAGAAGCGCTCCGACCGAGAAGCCGGTCTTGCCGCCGACCACGAGCAACAACGCGAACGCGACGCCCCACGAGATGTAGCCCCAGGTTGCGGAGGTGAAAAAGTCATTGGCGGTGAAGAAGAACAGGACGCCGCCCAACTGGTCCTTGAAGAATAGGCCGATCAGGCCGCAAGCGACCAGCGATCCGAGGATGCCGACTTCCTTGAGCATCTCGCCGACGCTCAGGCCTTTGGCAGAGGCTTCGGATTTCGGGAAGTGCTGGCCGAAGAACGCGATGCCGTAAAGCACCGTGGGCACGAGGAACAGGCCGAGCTGCAGCTTCCAGCTCACGTGCATTTCGTCTCCGAGGATCCAGCCGACGAGACCGCCGAGCACCAAGCCGGCCGGCCAGCTTGCATGGAGGATGTTCAAATAGTGCGTGCGGTTGTTCGGGAAGAGGGTCGAAACGAGCGGATTGGCCACAGCTTCGAGAGTTCCGTTAGCAAGGGCGAAGACGAACGTCCCAAGGTAGAGGAACATGTAGGCCGTGTTCTGGTCCTGTCCCTTGGTTGCGCCAAAGGTGATGAAGGCCGACAGCACATGGAAAAGGAAGGCCGCGATCACCAGCTTGCCGTAGCCGATCTTGTCCACGACCACGCCGCCGATGATGATGCCGAAGCAGAAGCCGGTGAATCCGGCTCCGCCGATGGCGCCGAGCTGCGCGCCGGTGAATCCGAAGTCGGCGGCCCAGTTCGCGAGGATGCCGCCGCGGATGCCGAAGCCGATGCCGGCGGCGAGAATGGCGAGGAAGCCGGCCCAGAGGAGCCGTTTTGCGTTCGGGGCAATGCCCGAGTCTGTTCCGTTACTCATAGTAATGTCGTTGGGTTGGTTAGGGGGCTCGGATTGAATGCCGGATTCAAAGGGGTTTCGTCAACAAGCGTCATTGGTTGGCGAACCACTGGCGGCGGGACTGGCCGAAGAAAAATGCGGCGGACCGGTTGCCCGATCCGCCGCGTCTGGTGTTCCGAATCGATTACAACGTGAACGCGGGGAGCTTCACGATCTTGCCGCCGGCCAAGGCGGACTCATGGGCGCAAAGGCCTACGCAGGTCCAGTTGGCGGACTGCTTCGCGTTGGGAAACGTTTCGCGGCCTTCGGCGAGCGCGTTGGCGAACTCGTTGGCCAAGTGCGGGTGGCTGCCGCCGTGCCCGCTGCCCTGGGTAAAGCTCAGGTGCGTTTTCTTGCCGGCGTCGTAGACGCCCTGGGTCGTGTATTTCGCGATGCTCTTGGGCAGGCGCTTCGCGAAGTCGGGGCACTTGACCGCCTTGGGAATCTTGGGCTCGGGCTTCTTGGCGGTGTGCATGACAAGAGGCTCGTGCTCGACCAAAGGCCACTCCACAGACTTCCGGTCGCCGTAGACGTCGATGCTCTCGCGGTATTGCCGGGCGGTATCGAAGAGCGACCGGATGATGCGGGCGCTGACGTCGGTGTTGGCGTATTTGACGTGGGCGGTCTCGACGGCGAACGGGCTGCCGTAGTGCTTCTGCAGTTCGGCGCGGACGGATCCGGAGCCGAAGCAGGAGACGTATTCCGCCGGCTGGCCGATGAGGCCGGAGACGGGTCCGACGCAATGGGTCGCATACCACATCGGCGGCAGGCCGGGCCAGTAGTTGGGCCAGCCGTCCATGTCCTGCTGGTGGGAAGCCTGGACGAACTGGAGCTTGCCGAGTTCGCCCTTGTCCAAGAGCTCCTTCATGAAGAGGTATTCCCGGGCGTAGACCACGGTCTCCATCATCATGTAGGTAAGGCCGGTCTTCTTCACCAGGTCGACGATCTTCTTGCAGTCGGCGATGCTGGTGGCCATCGGGACGGTGCAGGCGACGTGCTTGCCGGCCTTGAGCGCCGCGATGGACATCCACGCGTGGTCGGGGATGGGGGAATTGATGTGCACCGCGTCGACGTTCGGATCCTTGAGCACATCCTTGAACTCCTGGTAGCGGACCTTGACGCCGAAGTAGTCGCCGACGTCGTTCAGCTTTTTCTCGTTACGCTGGCAGAGGGCGTAGCAATTGGTATGGGGATGCTTCTGCCAGATGGGGATGAACTCGGCCCCGAATCCGAGACCGATGACGGCGATGTTGAATTTCTTGCTCATGAGTCAGCGGACCTGCCACGGCGGAAGACGCGCACACTTCACGACGGGGAGCAGGCTTGGATGCTGTGCCCGGAGTTCAAAAGCCAGCGCGCGTCGAGTCAACTGGTTTCACCAACCGGGGTGGCCGTCACTCCGCCATCCCATCCATCTGCCGACGCTCCTTCTTGGTCGGACGCCCTGAGCCCTTGGGACGGAGGTTGAGGGGACGGAAGTTCGGATCGGTCTTGCGCGTGAACTCCTCGGGCGGGGTCAGGTCTTCCATGGACTGGGGAACCACGGCCGCGCCCACGCGTTTATCGACCAACCCGACGACGCGCACTTTGCGGCGGAACTCCACCGTCTGCACGTCGAGCAGGTCGCCGATGCGGACGTCGCGGGCGGCTTTGGCCGGAGCGCCGTTCACCTTGACCTTGCCGCCTCGGCAGGCTTCGGCCGCGAGGGAACGGGTCTTGAAGAGCCGGACGGCCCAGAGCCACTTGTCGATGCGGACACCGGCGTCGCTCATTCCTGGATGCGGTAGAGATGCGTTTTGGTGCGGACGAAGAGGGCGTTGCCGGAAACAGCGGGTGATGACATGACCCCATCGGCAAGGGTGTTCTCAGCGATCTTGGAGAAGGCTCCTTCGGTCGAGATAACGACGCCCTTTCCCTCCTCGTTGAAGGCGTAGAGCCGGCCGGCGGCCACGATGGGCGATGCGGAATAGTTGCCGCCGATGCGTTCGCTCCAGATCTGCTCCCCCGTCTTGGCGTTCCAGCAGTTGGCGACGCCGCCGTCTTCGATGCCGAAGAGCCGCTCGCCTACCAAAGTGAGAGACGGTTTTTTGGGCGTGCCGCGTTTCGATTTCCATGCGACCTGGAGTTTCGCGCCTTCGGCTGACGCTGCGTTCGCGTCGAGCACGTCTCCCATTTTTCCGGGTTTGATCGCGAGGGTCTGACCTTGGGACCAACCGGTCGGGACATAGACCAGTCCGTTGCCGATGACCGGCCGCGTTCCGCCGGAATGACTGGTGCGTTCCTCCACGCGCCAGAGTTCCTCGCCGGTTCCGGGGTTGTAGGCGTAGAGAGCGTTGGCGCCCTGGCTCAGGAGCGTGGTCACGCCGTCCAATTCGGCGATGTGGCATGTGGCGAAGGCCTTTCGCATGTCGCCTTCCATCTTTGGTTTGCCGTCGGGCCCGAGGTCCTTGAAGTCGATCGACCGGTCCTTGCGCCAGACGGTTTTGCCGGTCGCCTTGTCGAGCGCGACGATGAACTGGTGGTCGCTGCCGTCGAAATTCACGATGAGCAGATTCTTCCAGAGTATCGGCGACGAGCCCGCGCCGCGGTAGTGGTTGCACTCGAAGTCGCGGCGTTCCCAGAGGACTTTGCCCGTCTTCGTGTCGAGGCAGGCCGTGCCGGGCGCGCCGAAGGTGATGTAGACGCGGCCTTCCTCGATGGCCGGCGTGGGCGACGCCGGGCTGTTGAACTTGTGGACGAACTGCGGCTTCTCCACGTCGAAGAGCTTCTGGTCGCGGATGACCTTCCCGGTTTCTTTGTCGATGCAGAGGGCGAAGAGCTCGCTACCATCCTCCAGCGCAGTGGTCAGCCAGATCTGGTTTCCCCAGACGACGGGCGATGACCAGCCCTTGCCGTGGATAGTCGTCTTCCACTTCACGTTGTTGGTCTCGCTCCAGGTGGTCGGAAGCTGAGATTGGCTGATCCCGTCTCCATGCGGGCCGCGGAACTCGGGCCAGTTGGTCTCGGAAGAAGCAGCCACGGCAACGACATGCGATGCCAGCAGGCCGGCGAGAAGCAGGGCGGGTTTCATGCGCAAGACCTTACCGAATCGCGGACACGTGCAAACCCGGAATGCGCACGGTGTCCTCGCACGCGAGTTCCCGCCTTGGAAACCAGCCCTCAGCCCCGAATGAGTTCCGACCGATGGACGTCTTGAGTGTCTGAGAACAGCCCAGTGATCCGTCGCGCCACGGTGGACGATGCCGTCCCGTGGATCGACCTGTTGCTTGCGTCCATCGGCGGCAACTACGTGTCCCGCGAGGTCTACGACCCCGTGTGGGCCGCCTCACAGTTCTCCGAGGAGTCAAACTGCGAAACCTGGGTCCTCGAGGCCAACGGCGTGCTCATCGGCAGCATGACGTTTCTTCCGCCCAACTGGCCGCTGCAGAATCCAATCTGCAACCTCGGCCGGTTGCTCCTGCGACCAGAGGCGCATTCCACAGGAGCCGCGCGCGCGCTGATGGGACGGGTCTGCTCGATCGCCACGGAACGCGGCCAGACCGTGGTGTCGCGCGTTTCCGCCTCGGACAACGCCCAGCAGATACTTCTCGAGCAGCTCGGGTTCGTCTGCTGCGGCTACCAGCCGTTCAAGCACCTGCTCGAACTCCGCTCCGGCTACCTTTTCTACGTCCTCCCCAACGCACGCGTCCTCGGGCTGAGGCAGCGCCTGAGCGGCTCGGTTCCCCAAGTGACCGAACTCGCCGCCGCCGTGCTCGGACTCATGGGACTGCCCGCGCCCGAAACGCTCCACGACGGCGCGACCGGCTACCCGCTCCGTTCACCGGAACTGCGCACCGAGGAGATCGCCTTCGAGGACTACCAGTTCTGCCGGAGCCAGCTTCGCCAGCAAAACCCGTTTCCCGAGGTTTCCGGCGGGTTCCATCTGGGCCTCGGGCTGCTCCGAGTCGAATCAGGCGTGCCCATCCGCGCGCTCCTCGGCCGCACCGGGGAACGCTCGCTCGCCGGCCTCGCCTACTGTTTCGACGAACACGACCGGTGCGTCCGCATCGTCGACACGTTCTGCGTGGATGAAGTCTCGCTCGGCGCCGTCTGCCAAGTCCTCGTGAAGCTCGCCCAGGACCAGCTCCAAGCCACATATCTGGAGATGGACGTTCTCGCGAGCGCCCCGCGCCTGCTCAAGACGGCGGAACAGCTCGGCTTCGTGCCGGTCGCCTATCTGCCCGCGTTCTTCTCGCGCAGCGGAGCCGTGGACGACGTCGTGAAGATGGTGAAACTGAACCTGCCATACTCGTTCGAGGGCGGTGAACTAACCCGCCAAGCCCGCTCGATCGCCGAAGTAGTGGACCGCAATTTCGACGAGCAAAAAGTCGGCGTGGCCATCATGAGCCTGCTGAGAGGCCTTCCCATCTTTGCCGGTCTCGGCGACGGCGAGATCCGCAAGATGGCCCATTTGTTCGAGCAACGACTCTACCGGCCCGGCGAGATCGTCTTCGCCAGGGGCGTCGCGGGAGACGAGGTCCTCGTGGTCATGCGCGGGAGCGTCGAGATCCGCCTCGAAGAAAAGACCCAGGCCGTCGCCATCATGACGGAGGGGAAGATTTTCGGTGAACTGGCCTTCCTCGACGGATCGCCGCGCATCGCGTGGACCGTGGCGGCGCAGCCCAGCATCCTGCTGGTGGTCCACCGGGATGCCTTCAACCAGCTCATCGCCCGCGAACCGCACCTCGGCATGCTGGTCGTCCGCAACATCGCCCTCGAGCTCTCGCAGAAGCTCCGCCAGGCCAGCTCCGCGCTCAGCCGCCGGTAGGTCTCCACAGCGGTGAACCCTCACCGCCCGGGCGGGGACGCCCGGCCTACCACACCACGGGCACGCGGGTCTTCTGGCCGTTCCGACTGTTGAAGAAAAGCTGCCGCTGCGACTGGCCGTATTCGTGGACGAGCTTCGTGATCTTCACGTCGTAGCAGCAGTATTCGGCGATCTCGGCCATCTTGCCTTCCTTCCACCAACGGATCGCCTGCAAGCCTTCGGCCGTCTTCTCCACGCCGAGCGACGCGGTGGCGATGGAGTCGAGCGACACGCGATGGCCCAGGGCTTTCTCCAGCTCCACCATCATGTCGAGGGTGTGGACCTGCTCGAAATCGAAGAAGTCGTTGTAGCCCTGGAGCACGACGTAATCGAAGCCCTTGTGGTTGAAGCCCACCACCAGATCGGCCCGCTGCAACTCCTTGATCAACTCCTGCACGCGGCTCTCCGGATAGATCATGTAGTCGCCCCGAACCGTGCTGTAGGTCACCCCCACGCTCATCTTGAGCTGGCGGAAATGGCTCGGCGTCCGCCCTCCGACCTCGTCGAAGGACTTCTGCGTTTCCAAGTCGAAGTAGACGATGTTTTTCATCCGGCCCGGGACTTGTGCCGGATTCGGCTCGGCGGAGCCAATCTCAAAGGGTCAGCCCTGCCGGATCGGGGCTATGCCGCGAATCACGGTTGGAACAACAAAGCCGTGCAAGACGCGGTCGGTCATGGTTCCTAGCCTTGGACAGCAACTACTAGAATGTCCGGCTCCAAGAACATCGTCATCATCGGCGGCGGCATCATCGGCCTCTGCACGGCCTACTACGCCGCGCGCAAGGGCCACCGCGTCACCGTCGTCGACCGCAACCGGGAAGAGCGCGACGGCTGCTCCTTCGGCAACGCGGGCATGATCGTCCCGAGCCATTTCATCCCGCTGGCCGCGCCCGGCATGGTCGCGCTCGGGTTGAAGTGGATGTGGAACCCCGAATCGCCCTTCTACATCAAGCCGCGCCTCGACTTCGAACTGCTGAGCTGGAGCTACAAGTTCTGGAAGGCCTCGACCCGGGCGCATGTCCAACGCAGCGCGCCGCTCATCCGCGATCTCAGCTTCGCCAGCCGCGCGGCCTATGAGGAACTGGCCGCGCTTCCGGCGAACGACTTCGGCCTGGTGCAGAAGGGCCTGCTGATGCTCTGCAAGGAACAGCACAGCCTCGATGATGAAGGCATGATGGCCCAACAGGCCCGGGATCTCGGCGTGCCCGCCGAGGTGCTGGATGCCAAGCAGACGGCGCAGCTCGATCCGTCGGTGACGATGGACGTCGCGGGTTCGATCTATTTTCCGAAAGACTGCCACCTGTCGCCGAACCGTTTCATGGCGGGATTGAAACGGCAGTGCGACGCGATCGGGGTGAAGTTCGTGTGGAGCACGGAGGTCCTGGGCGTCGCGCGTCTAGGTTCGCGCATCACTTCCGTAGCCACAGCGCACGAGTCTTTCGAAGCGGATGAGTTCGTGCTCGCGGGTGGTTCGTGGTCGCCGGTCATCGGCCGCGAAATGGACCTCCGTATCCCGATGCAGGCGGGCAAAGGCTACAGCTTGACGGTCGCCAAGCCGCGCCAATTGCCGCAGCTCTGCTCCATCTTCACCGAGGCGCGAGTGGCCGTGACTCCAATGGGCGACACGTTGCGCTTCGGCGGGACGATGGAGATCGCGGGCTTGAACGAGGACATCAACCCCGTCCGCGTGAAGGGCATCATCAAGTCGGTGCCGAAGTATTTCCCGGCGTTCAGTCCCGACGACTTTGAAGGCATCCAGCCGTGGCGCGGCCTTCGCCCATGCTCGCCCGATGGCATGCCCTACATGGGACGCACGGCGAAGTTCTCCAACGTCATCATCGCCACCGGCCACGCCATGATGGGCCTGAGCCTTGGTCCGATCACGGGCAAGCTCATGGCCGAAGTGCTCTCCGGCGAACGGCCGTCGATCGACCTCTCGTTGCTGGATCCCGATCGCCATGCCTGAACCGGCGAATTGGATGGCGAGCTCCGCCGGACTCCACGACCTTGTTCCGACAACCCCGCAATCCCATGAACCGAACTACGTATTGGCTCCAGCGTTTCATCGTGCCAGCGGTGCTGGTCGCCGCAGTGCCCTCCACCCGCTCGGCCACCGAGTTCCCATTCAATGAGGCAGCCAGGATCGCGCCGACAAACGACACGTCGCTCAAGGCGATGCGCGGGATCGTCGAGCGGTTCACAACAGATCGCGAAGCGCTGGAGCGCTACTACAACATCCGCTGGTCCGACGCGCGGCGGGAACGTCTCGGGCAATTTCTCGACGAGAGGTCGCGCACGCTCGATGCGGTCAACTTCGCCGCGCTCGACCAGGAGAGCCGCATCGACCATCTGCTGCTGCAGAACGAAATCCGCTTCCAACGCCAGGAGCTGGCGCGCCAGAAGAACCAGCAGCAGGAGGTCGCGGGGATGCTTCCGTTCGCCCAGGGCATCGTCGCGCTGGAGGAGGCGCGCCGGCGGATGGAGCCGCTCGATTCCGCCAAGGCCGCCCGCACCGTGACCGATCTCCGCGGGCAAATCGCCGACGCCCAGCGGAAGCTGGAGGAGTCTTTGAAGGATGCGAAAGCCACCAACGCCCCAGGCAAGGTCCTCGGCAACCGCGCCGCCCGTATGATCGACGAGCTGCGCCGTTCATTGCGGACTTGGAACACCTTCTACTCCGGTTATGACCCTGAATTTTCGTGGTGGATGAAGAAGCCGTTCGACGAAGCGGACAAGGCGTTGAACGACTACGCCGGGGTCATCCGCAAGAAGGTCGTGGGCGCCGTCGACGGGGAGGATGATCCGGTGGTGGGAGATCCCATCGGACGCGAGGCGCTATTGGCGGCCCTGCGGCACGAGATGATTCCCTACACGCCGGAGGAGTTGATCCAGATCGCGGAGAAGGAATTCGAGTGGTGCGAGAAGGAATACAAACGGGCGGCGCAGGACATGGGCCTGGGCGACGACTGGCGCAAGGCACTGGAGAAGACCACGCAGAACTACATGAAGCCCGGCGAACAGCCGAAGCTCATCCGGCAGCTCGCGGACGAGGCGGTGACCTTCCTGGAGGAGCGCAACCTCGTGACCATTCCCACACTGGCGAAGCAGCTCTGGCGGATGGAAATGATGACGCCCGAACGCCAGAAGGTGAACCCCTACTTCACCGGCGGCGAGGTGATCTCCGTCTCCTTCCCCACAGACGGCATGGGCCATGAGGAGAAGCTCATGAGCCTTCGCGGAAACAGCATCCACCTCTGTCGCGCCACCGTGCACCACGAGCTGATCCCCGGGCACCATCTCCAGCTCTTCATGGCCGCGCGTTTCCGCACGCACCGTGCCGAGTTCCGGACGCCGTTTCTCGTCGAAGGCTGGGCGCTCTACTGGGAAATGCTGCTCTGGGATCTGGGCTTCCCGAAGACGCCGGAGGACCGCGTTGGCATGCTCTTCTGGCGCTCGCATCGCTGCGCCCGGATCATCTTCTCGTTGAAGTTCCACCTCGGGCAGATGACCGCACCGCAGGCGATCGACTTCCTCGTGGAGCGCGTGGGCCACGAACGCCGCAACGCCACCGGCGAAGTCCGCCGCTCCGTCGCGGGCGACTACGGCCCGCTCTATCAAGCCGCCTACATGCTCGGCGGCCTGCAGATTCGCGGACTGCGGAAAGAACTGGTCGAGACAGGTAAGATGACCGACCGCGACTTCCACGACGCGATCCTCCGCGAGAACGCGATCCCCATCGAATTCATCCGCGCCAGCCTCGGCGGCCAGACGTTGACTAAGGACTTCGGGTCGCAGTGGCGGTTCTACGACGTGAAGTGACGGCGGCTCACGCGCGCACCTGGTAAACCCGCATTGCGTTTCCGGAGAGATACGCCTTCGTCGCCGAAGCGCCCTTGGCTTCGACGTAGCCACGGACGATTCCCAGGACGGTCTCGTAGCGGGCGAAGCGAAGACTGACGGGCCAGTTGCCCCCGAAGATCACGCGGTTGTCGCCGAAACGTTCCCAGATGGCGTCGAGCACCGGCTTGTAGAAGGCGACATCGGATGGCGCGTCGCCCTTGGTGCGGCCGGTGCCTTCGACGAGGCCGCTGCCTTTCATGAAGACATTCTTGTGCGCGGCGCAGGCGGACATTCCGGCGAGCCATGGAGCGGGCGGGGTCTGGCCGTCGATGCGGACGTTGGCGCAATGGTTGATGACGATGCGGAGATCCGGCAGCGCGTTGGCCATGGCGGCGATGGAAGAGAGACCGTCCGTGCCGACGTTGACGTCGAGACTGAGGTTTCGATCGGACAACAGACGGAGGTTGGTCATCGTCGTCGTGTCGGCGGGCTTAAGCGGACCTTCCCATGTGCCGGCGCGAATTCCGCGGAACATCGGGTTCTTGGCGAATCGCGTGAGCAGGTCGGCAAAGCCCGGCCGGGCCGGTTTAAGATGGCCAACGACCCCCAGGATCGGCGGGAACTTGGCGGCGAGATCCAGGAGCCATTGGTTGTCCTCCTCCAGCGTGCTGGCTTCCACGACGACGGTTCCGGCGACTCCCAATGGCCGCGTCAGCCGGGCGAATTCGTCGGGCAGGATCGGGCGATAAAGCACGGCATCGTCCTTGGGCGGCCATGGCACGCCTTGCGGGCGGGTCGGATCATAGAAGTGCGTGTGCGTGTCGATGATGCCGGAGGAGGAAAAGGAGGACGGGGACGTGGCGCAGCCAGCGAGCGTGGCGGCCCCACCTGCCGAGGCGGCGAGGAATTGTCGGCGGTTCATCGGGGGGTGCATGGCCGCGTTATGGTCCAGCGGCGCGGCGGGCACAAGCCAGGTGCGTCCCGGATAGGAGGTCGTGCAAGACTGTCATGGAAGCGCCCGCGTCGACCCGTTAGCGTCCTCCTGTTCCCGGAGCGCCGATCACCGGCCGTTCCACCATCCGAAACACCGAAAACATTTTCACCATCATGCCCAATCCCTGGACCGGCAAAGGCAATCCCTACACCCGCCAAGAAGTTCGCGACCGCCTGATGAGCACCATCAAGAAGGGCGACGCCATCATCGCCGGCGGCGCGGGCACGGGCATCAGCGCCAAGTTCATCGAGAAGGGCGGCGCCGACCTCATCATCATCTACAACTCGGGCCGCTTCCGCATGATGGGCCACGGCTCGACCGCCGGCATGATGGCCTACGGCGACGCCAACGCCATCGCCATGGAGATCGGCGAATACGAAGTGCTGCCGGTGGTCGAGGAATGCCCGGTGATTTGTGGCGTCCACGCCACCGACCCGCGCCGTCGCATGTGGCACTGGCTGGGCAAGGTGAAGGAGATGGGTTTCAGCGGCGTGAACAATTTCCCCACCCACACCATCGTGGACGGGCACTTCCGCGGTGTGCTGGAAGAGACGGGCATGAGCGTGAAGAAGGAATACGAGATGGTCGCTCTTGCGCGCCGCATGGACCTCTTTTCCATCGTCTACGTCGGTTCGCCCGAGGAAGCCGTGGAGATGGCCAAGGCCGGAGCGGATGCGATCATCGCCCACGTCGGCACGACCGTGGGCGGCAGCATCGGTGTGAAGAGCGCGGTCAAGAGCTGGGACTTCACCATCCAGCGCACGCAGGAGATCATCGATGCGGCCCACCGCGTGCGGAAGGACATCTTCTTCCTCTGCCACGGCGGCCCGATCAACACGCCCGGCGACGCCGACCGCGTGCTGAAGCACACCGACGCCGTGGGCTTCGTCGGTGCGACCAGCCTTGAGCGCATGGGCATCGAGGCCTCGCTCACCAACCTGACGAAGGAGTTCAAGTCGTTGAAGGCACCGGCGGCGAAGAAGTTTGGGAAAAGAAGTAGGTTGAGCCGCTGATCCGACCGACGTTTGACCGACGGACCGGAGACAAGCTAGGGTCGTGCCGTGAATGAGAACGGAGACCTGATGCAGCAGCCGATCCGCAAATCGGTCGGCCGCCCACCGTCTCAACGCAAAGTCCTCTGGCAGCTTGAGCAGATCCGCGAATTCACCCGGAAGCACACCCATGGAAAACCCGCCATCGCCGAAGGAGACGCTCTCCCAGTTCGAAAAACTGTTGGCCGGCCTCGCCCGGGCGGAGGTTGATTTCGCGGTGGTCGGCGGCGTGGCGGTGGCTTTGAACGGATTCAACCGCAACAGCAACGACGTCGCTATCCTGGTGGATTCCGCTCCGGCCAACATTTCGAGGATGCTCGATCACTTGAAGACCTGGGGCGAAGGCTGGGCGCGCGAACTAGGGCCTGAGGACTTCATCACAATGGAGGTCGGCTCGATCCGGATACAGGAGGAGTTCGACCTCGACGTGTTCGTGCGGATGCGGGAGCGCTCGTTGGACGATTTTCGTCCGCGACTCCGGTTCCTCCAGAGCGACGAAGTCCGTATCCCCTACCTCTCGGCCGAGGACCTGATCTACTGCAAGGCCAGCTCTTGGCGCGAAAAGGATCAGCTCGACATCTCCGCCCTCAAGAAAGTCATCGACCGCGAGTCCGGCGGTCCATCGGCCTGATTCTCACATGCCCAAACACCGCTTCATCACCACGGCCGAGGCCTTGAAGGAGGACTTCAAGGGCCGGACAAACTATTGGCTCGTCCACACCGAAGTCTGCGAGGCGAAGGATCTCCAGATCTGCCGTGCCGTGTTGCCGGCGGGGGAAGGCCACAACTTCCACACGCACCCCGAGCTGGAGGAGGTCATCTACGTGCTCGAAGGCGAAGTGGAGCAGTGGGTGGAGACGGAAATGCGCCTACTAAAAGTCGGGGAAGTGGCGCACATTCCGAAGGGCATGGTCCACGCCACCTTCAATCCTTCGTCCAAGGATGCCGTGATCCTCGCCGTGCTTTCTCCCGCCGCCTATTCGGGTCCGTTCGCCGTGGACGTGAGCGGCGAAGAGCCTTGGAAATCGATCCGCTAGGGCTGCTCGTTTGCCCTACTTGCCGGCGATGCTGTCGAGTTCCTTGTTCCGGCGGTTGCCGGGACTGTCGGCGGTGGCGAGGGGTTTTCCCGCGCCGGAAGTGGGTTTCATGAGCAGCACGGCCAGGTGCCGGTTGAGCTGCTGGCCGACCATCGATTTCTTCATGACCGTCTGGTTGATGGAACCGAAACGCGGGAAGAAATCGCTGCCGAAGTTCGCCTCGCTCTGCTTGAGGGAAGCGTCGAGTTCGCCCTGGGTGTATAGCCGTGAATTGATCACCGCCGTGATGGCTACGAGGATGAGCGCGTAGCGGACACACCCGCTGACCATGCCGAGGTAGTATTCCCCCTTGCCGAAGAGTTCACCGCTGGTGAGGCGTTCGCCGATCCGACGTTTCACCATCGAGAAAACCGTGGTCACGGTCGCGGCGATGGCCAGGTAGGCGATCACGTTGCACCAGAGCTGCCCGATGGGCATGAATTGGTAGAGCTTGGCGCCGAGCGGTCCATAGCCGAAGGCGCCGCCGACCACGATGGCGGCCCATTGGGCGAGCAGGAGCATTTCGCCGGACATGCCGAGTCTTCGTCCGCGGACGACGCCCACGATGAGGAGGGCGAGCGCGACAATGTCGAACCAAGTAAGAGAGAGGCCTTTCATATCAATGCCGAGCCGGACGGCGTTGCGAGCCGCAAGGGTCGTTCCATTCTCACCGGGTTATCGGCAGGTCGGGACACGAGGTGAAGTCCGGACTAAATTCCAATCCTCCTCTTCCTCATTCTCCCTCTCGACCTTGTCGGATTGGCGATGGTCTTTCTTGGAGGCGGAAAGGAAGAGCAAGACCCGGATTGAGACTGCAAATGGAAGAGGCGGCGGCCTACTGAGCGTTCTCGGTGACGATGCGTTTGAGGTTGGCGACGCCGAGTTCGAGGAGTTCCGCGTTGGCGTAGAGTTCGCGGTTGAGCTTTGGCTGGGGAATCTTCGCGACATCCCGCTGGCGCTCGAGTTCCAACACGCCGAGCGAGTCGAGGGCCACGGGATCCTTGCTGAACCAGAGCTGGTTCAGCGGCACGGAATAATGCAGGAGGCTGCGTTGCTCGCCCTGATATTGGCAGATGAGGGCGTCGGTGATGTAGAGCACGCCCTTGTCGGCGATCTGCGGCTGGCCGAAGAGCTCGGGGAGCGCGGTGGCGAGGCGTTCACCGTTGCCCTCGAAGCGGAGGATGTTGTCGGCGCTGCCAAGACCGAGGCTGGTGAGATGGCCGGTGATGCTCGCCTCGTTGTGGTTCAGCAGCGGCGTGATGCTGATGACCTTGGTGAAATCCTTTGTGATCAGCTCCGTCAGATAGGAGCGCCGGCTGACGGTCGTGTCCTTGCGGCCGAATTCGAGGTCGCCGAACAGCAGGTTGCCGAGGACGGAATTTTCGTAGAACACCTTTTCATCGAAGCCCCGGTCCACGGACGACGCCAGCTTCACGCCGAACTGTTCCGCCAAAACACCGAAGCCCGCCGCCCGGAGATCGCCGATGCGGCGGTCCCAAAGGGTGATGTTGGTCGCCGGAACGCCGGCCGCGATCAGACCGCGGACGACCGACGCCACGACGGGGATGCGTGTCCCGCTGTCGGATCCGGGCGCGGAATAGACCTTGATGCCGACCCGGTCGTTCGTCTTGACGAGGCTGAGCCAGGCGGCGGTCGCGTTGGTCTTCTGGGTGAGGTGGACCAGGCCACGGCCGACGAGCTGGTCGACAATTCCGGGGACGGCGCGGAAGACGTCGGTTGCTCCTCCATCTTGGGCGATGACGACCTTCGCCGAGCCCTGCGACGGGCTGGATGAAGTGAAAGAAACAGCGGCCCCCGCCGAAGAGCCGAGGCTCAACAGCGCGGACATCAGCCAAACCAATCGATGAATCCTGACTTTGCTCACGTTCTAGGTGCGTTCCTTGACACCCCCGGGGTCGGGTGTTAACCAGCCGGCACGATGCAGGCCGCCCGTGATTTCAACGGTTTCACCCGATTCCTCGCGATCGGCGTGATTGCCATGGGCATCGCGTCCGGCTGCATGCCGCCCGGACCGGCGGCGCTACTCAAAGGTGAACGCCTTCTCCGCGAAAACAAGACCGCCGAAGCGGTCGTCGCGTTCGAAGAAGCCGTGAGGATCATGCCCGGCACCGCACAGGCTTGGAACCACCTCGGCCTCGCGCACCATCGCGAAGGCGATGTCGCCAAGGCCGCCCATGCCTACCAGCGGGCCTTGGAACTCGACCGCAACCTCGCGGTGGCCCGGTTCAATCTCGGCAGCCTGTTCCTCGAATCGGGAAACAACGCCGCCGCCGTCGACGCGTTTACCACATTCTGCACGCTTCAACCCCTCGTGGGCGAAGGCTGGCTGCGCCTCGGGCAGGCGCAGGTGCGTCTCGCCGCCGCCACGCCGGGACCGACGGATCGGCAACGTCTCGCCGAACTGGCCCGCCGCAATCTTGAGCACGCGCCGGAGTCGGCGGACAAGGCGAACGCGGTGGGACAGGTGCTCGCCCTGCGCGGACGGTATCGCGAGGCGTCGGAAGAATTCGGCCGCGCGCTGGCCCTGCAGCCGGATCTCGCTGCGGCAGTGATGAACCAGGCGATTGTCCTCCAGCAATTGGGCGACCGCCGCGGCGCCCTCCAGCGCTACCGGGATTTTCTCAAGCTGGCGCCCGGATCTCCGCAGTCCGCGGGGGTGGAAGCGCTCGTGGCCACGCTCGACCGCGAGCTGAATCCGGTGCCGCTCGTCGTGGCGGTTGCCACCAATCCTCCCGCGCCGACGGTGGTTCGCACCGCGTCGCCGCCCGCAGCGGTTGCGGTCCAGATGAAACCTCCGACCGTCGTTCCCAAACCGCCGGTCGCAACAAATCCTCCCGCAGTCGTCGTCAAGCCGTCACTCGCCAGCAACGTGGTCGCGCAGGTGCCCGCGAAACCCGCCGTTGACACGAACATCGCGCCGATCGTTCCCGCAGCTCCGCTCACGACCGTCACGCTCGAAGATGAGGCTCCGATCAAGGCCGCTGTCGACGGACCGCGTCGGTCGACCGGCTCCGAGATCGTGGCGAAGCCGACGCTGTTGCCAAATGAGCCGAACCTTTCCGGCCTGACCAATCCCACTGCGAAGACCACGGCCAGCGCGGAGGATCGCTCCAAAAATTCCGGGTTCCTGAAGAAGTTGAATCCGACCACGTGGTTCTCCGGGAAGGACAAGGCCCCAAAACAAACTGCGTCGGCCAAACTCCCGCCGCCAACGATCACCGCCCCGCCGGTGACCAACGCTCCGGTGCCCGCTCCGGTCTACGTTCCTCCTCCAAAACCCACCTATCCGCGCTACGCCTACCCGGTCCGCACGGCGCCCAGCGCCGGAAACCGCGAGGAAGCGGAGAAGGTCTTCGCAGCCGCCGTGGTGGAACATCGCGCCGGCCGGGAGGTCACCGCGGCGGCCGGTTACCGACAGGCCCTGCTGCTGGATCCGTCCTACTTCGAAGCCTACTACAACCTTTCCCTCACCCTCGCAGGAACGCCGTCTGGAGCCGACGCGTTGAAGCAGGCCGAGACGGCCGTGGTGCTTTATCCCCAATCCTCCGCCGCGCGGCTGCACTTCGCCCTGCTGTTGGACCGTGCCGGCTATGCGACGGATGCCGCCGCCGAGCTGGAGAAGATTGTCGCGGCCGAACCGGCCAACACGAACGCCCATCTTTCGCTGGGCAACATCCTCGTCCAACGCCTCGCGGAGCCGGCCAAGGCGCGCGTGCATTACCTCAAGGTGCTGGAGCTCGATCCGAAAAACTCGCAGGCCAATGCCATCCGCTTCTGGCTGGCCACGCCGCCGATGTGACATTCGGTCGTGGCGGTGGCGAGCCAGTTGCCAAGCGGCCTCCGTCCCTCCAGGCTCGCCCCGGTTCAAGGACCGGCATGCAGTGGGATCCGGAATGGGTCCAGGTGCACATGAATCATTCCCACGCGCTGTGGCCGGCCCTCTAATCATCCTGTGCCCATCGCCAACAAACGCACCCGCATCGTAGCCACCCTTGGACCCGCCAGCGATTCCCCGGCCACGCTCAAGGCCCTCATCGCCGCCGGCCTCAACGTGGTCCGCATCAATTTCTCCCACGCGAAATACGACATCATCTCCCGGAACATCCGGATGATCCGCGAGATCAGCGAGGATCTCGGCACGCCCGTCGGCATCCTCGGCGACCTCCGGGGCCCGCGGATCCGTGTCGGCGAGATGACCAACGGTGCCATCGAGCTCAAGACCGGCGACGATATCATCCTGACGCCCCAGTCGATCCTCGGCACCCCCGGGCGGATCGGGGTCTCATTCCCGAAACTGGCCGGCGACGTCGAAGAGGGGACGCTCCTGCTGCTCGACGACGGCAATCTCGTGCTGGAAGTCCGCGACCGCATGGCCGGAGACGAACTGCGCTGCCGCATCGTCCAAGGCGGATCCCTCTCGAACAATCGCGGCATCAACATCCCCGGCCGCCGTGTCAGCCTGCCGTCGTTGACCGAGAAGGATCTGGCCGACGTCGACTTCATCGTGAAGGAGAAGTTCGACTTCGTGGCGCTCTCGTTCGTGCAGACGGCCGACGACGTGCGCGGGCTCAAGAGCCATCTCCGGGCCCTCGGCGCGGATATCCCGGTCATCGCCAAGATCGAGAAGAAGAGCGCCCTCGACGACATCGAGGCCATCGTCCAGGAATCCTACGGGGTCATGGTCGCGCGCGGGGACCTCGCGCTGGAGATGAGCCTTCCGGAAGTGCCCATCGCCCAGAAGAAGATCATCAACGCCTGCCGCACCACGGCCACCCCCGTCATCACCGCGACGCAGATGCTCGAATCGATGACGCACAACCACAAGCCGACCCGCGCCGAGGTCACCGACGTGGCTAACGCCATCCTCGACGGCACCGACGCCATCATGCTCTCCGGCGAATCCGCCATCGGCAAATACCCCGTCGAAGCCGTGGCCACCATGTCCGCCATCGCCCGCCGCACCGAGGACGCGCTGGACGCGGGCGAGCTCGGCCAGTTGACCGCGCCCGAACAGGTCGATTCGCTCCGCAGCTCCGTCGGCCAGGCCAACCGCGACATTTCCCGCCGCATGAAATGCGCGGCAATGGTCGTCTACACCCTGTCCGGCGCCACCGCCCGCTGGGTTCTCAGCCACCGTCCGGAAACCCCCGTGCTCGCATTGTGCCCGACGAACGCCATCCGCCGCCGGCTCACGCTTTCGTGGGGCGCCCGCTCACGCCTCGTTCCTGCCGTGGAGACGCTCCGCGAGATGCGCCAGGCCGCCCTCGAAGCCGTCGTGGCCGAAGGTTTGGCCAAGGCCGGCGACCTCGTCACCATCTCCGCCGGCCAGCCCTTCGGCGAACCCGACAACACCAACCTGCTGATGATCGAGCGGGTGCCCTGAGCCCGACTCATGAAGTTGAAGGACGCGCCCCGAAGCGTCCTCGGCAAGGTAGGGCAGCGCATCTTGCCTGCCCACGCCGCTGCGGACGTGGAATCAAACAGTGCGGGCAGATAAGCGCGCCCTCCGATCCGGGAACCGGTGTCAGCACGGGGCAGGCTGGAAGCCCGCCCTACCCTCTGCTGTCTGAGTCCGGAGACGGTAATCCCATTTGCCTGAAGCGGCGTCCGGTCGTTAGCGTCCCAACACAGCCCGTCACCACCACTATGAAAACCGCAGCCTTCGCCTCCGCCCTTGTCCTCGCTTGCATCCTGTCGCCCGTCTCCAGCCCGGCGGCCGACGCCCCCATGCCGCTCCGTGCGTTGCTGCTCACCGGCGGCTGCTGCCACGACTACGCCAAGCAGAAGGACATCCTCAAGGCCGGCCTCGAAGCCAGGGCCAACATCGTCGTCGACCAGATCCATACCGACGACAAGAGCACCAAGCCGCCGCTGGCCCATTTCGGCAATGCCGACTACGCCAAGGGCTATGACATCGTCATCCACGACGAGTGCGCCGCCGACCTCAACGACCCGGTGAAGATCCAGGCCGTTCTTGCGCCGCACAAGGGGGGCATCCCCGGCGTGAACCTCCACTGCGCCGTGCACAGCTACCGCATCGGAAGTCCCGGCCAGGCCACCGAGCCCGGTTCCGAGCGCGCCGGATGGTTCGACTACCTCGGCATCCAGAGCAGCGGCCACGGCCCGCAGCAGCCCATCTCGATCAAGCATGTCGACAAGACCCATCCCGTGACCAAAGGGATGGAGGATTGGATGACGATCAACGAGGAGCTCTACAACAACGTCAGGATCCGCGACACCGCCACGCCGCTGGCGCGCGGCACCCAGCTCCTCAAGCAGAAGGAAGGTCCGGACAAGGCGACGGAATACGTCGTCACCTGGGTCAATCAGTATCAGGGCAAGACCCGCGTCTTCACCACCACCATCGGCCACAACAACAACACGGTCGCCGATGCCAAGTATCTCGACCTCGTGACCCGCGGCGTCCTCTGGGCCACCGACAAGCTCGACGCCGAAGGCAAAGCCAAGCCCGGCTACGGCCCCAAGCAGGCGGCGAAGTAGGCGGCGGTCTGGGGTCCCATCTGGTTCAGGAAAGCTCGAGCATTCTACCTCCACACCATGGGCAACATCTCATTTGAGCTTCAAGACCAGCTCACACCTATTCTCCGGGCCGGTGACCTTATGCAATGCGAGTGTATCGTGTCAGCGCGACTTGCCGCTCTCCCGCGTTCCCCGTTCCACATCATTCTCGACCTGCCCATCACCACAGATCCAGAGGTTCTTGCTGCTGGTTTCGATGAATTTTTTCAGCAGCAAGGCGCACGCTTCAAGTTAGAGGCGGCCTACACTGAGATGAACGGATTCGACTTCAACACCGCCCTTTGGTTTTGCCAGCCGTTCGCCTACCAGAAATATGGCGGCCTAGATGATTTCGATTGGCTCTCCGATTGGCAATCTGATGGAGCGGGTGATTTTGTGGTTCATGGACTTGAGCAATTGCAGGCGGTTTACGCGAGTGAGGCGTTTGGTGATGAACGCTTCGACGATGCTTGCTCTGTCACTACGCTTCTAGTTGTCATTCGATTTCAGGATTTGATTCGGAGGGCCGCACCTCACATGCAGGGGTTGCGTTTTCCACTGCTTGCGACAGCGCACGGTTACGATTTCATCTATGAGGTTCGACGAGACGCTAACCATCCGCCAAAGAAAACGTCGGCGAGTGGTCGCGCCGCAAGCAGTGCGCCCCGTTGCCACCGCCGCTGAGCTTGGGTCGCTGGGCGTTTCCGGCCGCTAACACCAATCCGATCCATACAACAGGAAAACATCGGTCACATGAAAACATCCGAGAAGAAGAAGCTCATCACCATTAATCTCGCGGTCTGGGCGGTTGCGATTCTTACGCACCCCTTGATCCAGATGCTCCCCACCGGCTCGGGCAGTCCTGGGAAGATATTCGAGTTACTCGTTCCGATCTTCTTCATGGCGCTCGCGGGTGTGTCCACGTATCTGCTGAGCGCGGGGATTGGAAAGCCGAAGGACGATTGAACACCAAAAGCCAATTTGGGCCCGTGCCATTCAGCGACACCGTATCCAGTAGCCGTGGTGAACGATCTCCCAGCGCCGGAGGCGCGGCAGAAAGTAGCCCCGGGCGTGAGCCCGGGGTGGCAAGAGACGAAGGATAGAGCCCCGGAGGGGCGGCAGAACTTCGGGCTCTCGTTGCGGCCGTCGAACACTTCTGTCGCCCCTCCGGGGCTTGGCTTTTCCCGACATCCCAACCCACAGCTCCCGCTGTGGGCTACTTTCTACCGCTGCTCCGCAGCTGCTCCACCAACCGGCCACGCCTTGTCCCTGAATGGCACGAGACTCAATGACCATCCGGGTCCGTGAACGGCGGCGGGCCGTAGCGGTTGCAGTCAATTGCGCCAGTGACCTCTGTCACCGAATCTGTGTTGCTCTCCGAATCATGAAGACGTTGTTGTTGTTTCCCGTCCTCGCCGGACTGCTGGCGCAGATAAATGTTGCCGGAGCCGAGGCCAAACCCAGGCCGCTCGGACGACCTCCGATGGATCTGGGGCCGGCGGTGTCGTTCATATTCAACAACGCCCCGACCAATCGTCCATTGGGCGCGCCGGACGAACGGCTCGTGCTCAAGGCGCTCAGCATCCGCCTCGGGACCAACGCGGGCGTCGCCTTCGACACGGAGCTGCTGCGCTACACGGCGGGATGGACCGGCGGGTTCATCGACGTGCGGAAGAGTTCCATCGTTGCCAGCGCCCAGGGCAGCAGCCCGGTGTTTCCCATCGGCAAGAAGGCCTTCAACACATCGCCGTCCAAGGAACGTCCGGCTGGTGCCAGGTTCAAAGGCCATTACCTCCACGGCGACAAGGTCGTGTTGTCCTACTCCATTGGTGGCGCGGACATCCTCGACCTCCCGGGAACTGAAGTGGCCGACGGAGCCACGGCGTTCACCCGGACGATGCTGATTGGAAAATCTTCCACGCCCTTGGAGCTGTTCGTCTCCGAGAACTCCTAGGCCAGGCTGATCATTTCGTCCGGCAAGGCGGGGATCGAAACCGACGGTGCCGGTCGCACGGTTCTCAAGGTTCCCCAGCACGACGAGCCCGTCCTGCTGAAGCTCGCCCTTGGCGGCGAGGCCTTAGCCATCACGCCACCAGTCAATCCGGAACAATTCACCAAGGGCGGCCCGGCCCGCTGGACCGCGCCCGTCACGACGCAGGGCAAGCTCGGGACCGAGCCGGGTGCCTACGTCGTCGACACGCTCGCCCTGCCGGAGAGCAATCCGTGGAACTCGTGGATGCGGATCTCCGCCGTGGACTTCTTCAATGACGGCCGCTGCGCCGTGTCCACCTTGAGCGGCGATGTCTGGATCGTTTCCGGCATCGACGCGGGTTTGCAGAAGCTGGTTTGGAAACGTTTCGCCACCGGGCTCTACGAACCGCTCGGGCTCAAGATCGTGAACGACACCGTCCACGTCCTCGGGCGCGACCGCATCACGCGCCTGCGCGACCTGAACGGGGACGGCGAGGCGGACTTCTACGAGTCCTTCAACAGCGACCTCGACGTCTACCCGACCTACCACGCCTTCGTCTTCGACCTGCACGCGGACACCGCGGGCAACTTCTACTTCGTGGCCGACGGCAACATGGTCGATCCTTATCTGCCGAACCACGGCAGCGTGCTGAAGGTGTCAGCCGACGGTTCCAAGATGGAGGAATTTGCCCGTGGTTTCCGCGCGGCGAATGGCATGAGCGTTGGGCCGAACAACGAGATCACCTGCTCCGACAACCAAGGCCATTGGACTCCCTCCAGCAAGATCAGCTGGGTCGAACGCGGTGGTTACTACGGCTACGGCGGCGACCCGCGCCAGCCGAAGTTCGCCGCTTTCGACAAGGAGCGTCACCTCGAGCAATACGACCCGCCGCTCTGCTGGATTCCGATGAACGCCGACAACTCCAGTGGCTCGCAGATATGGGTGACGAGCGACCAATGGGGCCTGCCGCGCGGCTCGCTCCTGCACACGTCCTACGGCAAATGCACGCTCTTCTCCGTGATGTATGAGGACGTGGCCGGACAGAAGCAGGGCGGCGTCTGGCAGTTCCCGCTGAAGTTCAACTCGGGCATCATGCGCGGTCGCTTCAACCCGCGCGACGGACAGCTCTACGTCGCCGGTTTGAAGGGCTGGCAGACCGTCGCCCGCGAGGACGGCGCGTTGCAGCGCGTGCGTTACACCGGCAAACCGCTTCAGCAGCCCGTCGCGCTGCATGTCCGCCCGAACGGCGTCGAGATCACCTTCGGCACGCCATTGAACCGGGCATTGGCCGGCGACGTGGCGAATTACGGCGTGGCGCAATGGAACTACCTCCGCACCTCGACCTACGGCTCGGACTCCTGGTCCGTGGCCGATCCGAAGAAGAAGGGTGAAGACGAAGTGGCCGTGAAGTCCGCCAAACTTTCTGCCGACGGCAAAACCGTCTTCCTCGAAACCCAGCCGCTCCAACCGGTGATGCAGATGCGGGTGAAATACTCCCTCGAAACCGCCGCCGGTGCTCCGTTGAGCCAGGAGATTTTCAATACGATCAACCGGTTGAAGTGAGCCGCCTCAGCCAGATTCGTGCAGTTGCATGACGGGCCGCGAAGCGGCCTCGGCAAGGTAGGGCAGTGCATCTTGCCTGCCCACGGCGCATCCGGCTTGAAATCAAACAGTGCGGGCGGACCAGAGGGTTGGACGAAAAACGGAACCCTTGTCGGCTCGGGGCAGGCTGGAAGCCCGCCCTACCTTCCGTTGCATGAGTCCTCCTCAGCAGAGTGTGACGCCTTCGATGGTCAGGAGGCGACGCTTCCAGTCGAGCCCTCCGGAGAACCCGCCGAGCTTCCCGCCGCCAGCCAGGACACGGTGGCAGGGGATCAGCAGGGGAATGGGATTGGCCCCGCAGGCCTGGCCCACGGCCTGGGCACCGCGCGGCCTGTTCACGGCGGCCGCGATCTCGCCGTAGCTCCGCGTTTGCCCAAGCGGGATGCGCCGCAGCTCGCGCCAGACCCCTTGTTGGAAGTCCGTTCCAGCCGGAACAAGCGGCGGCAATTCCTTGGGCTCCTTTCCCGCCAGCATCGCCTTCACCGCGGCGCCAGTGTGCTTGTGCCATGCGGCCACGGTCTTCGGCACGGCGGAGGAAACGGACTCCAGCTTCTCGAAAGGAAAGTTTAGGCCCGCCAAGCCAGCATCGGAATACTGCGCGACAAAGAGACCGTGATCCGTGGAAACCGGCAGCGCATAAGGATGGTCCAATGCGCTCATCTTTCGCGTCCGCCTCCGGTGAGGTGGAACAATCCGCCGATGATACCCACGACGACCACGCCGGCGACGAGGATCAGTGACAGGCTCATGGGATCTTTCCGCGATCAGCGTTTCATGGCCATGGCTATGATGCCCCACAGCGCGAGGATAAAGATGATGGCGACGGCGATGAAGCGATTGCGCGCGACACGTTTCTCGATCTTCAACGGCCGCATGCCCTGGATCTGCCCGGCCGCCAGCAGCGAGATCAGTTTGGGATTGGCGGACGGTTTGCCGGTGAACTGTTCCTTCAACTGACGCCACAGGCCCGGCAGGTCGAATTTGCGGATGCCGAACTCGTTGTAGACGCCCGGTTCCTTCGTCGCGGTCGGGGTGGCGGGCGGTTCCCAGCGGGGCGCCTGTCCGCGCATCGGATCCGCTGGGGCCGAGCCCGCGGCGGAATGGGGTATCGGCCCCATCGGCCGGGCGGTGGAACGCATCCTCCCCCAGCTGGGTGCAACGTCGTCCGCAGGCAAAGGGGCGGGAGCGGGTTTCGCTGTGGACGCGTCCTCGTTCAGGCGACGGATCTTCTCCTCCAGTTCGGAGATTTCGCGGTTCAATTCCCTCGCCCTGTCGGAAATCGGATCGGCTTTGCGCTTGAACAACCCCATGTCGACAACGGTGGGATCACGGCTTCCGCAGAAGGAGGATCAGGACGATGGCGAACGCCAGGACCACCAGCGGCCAGGTGAAGGCCAGGCCGATACGGCCCAGTTCAAGGAAACTGCAGGCGCCGAAAGGCAGTCCGCTTTGTCCGCCCGAAGTCGTGCCGTCGGGTCCGGTGGATTTCGCCTTGTCGCCGGCGAGGACGGGGAACTTCAGCCGCGCCCCGTTCCACTCCATGCGCGCGCTTTCGATGATCGTCAGGCCGCGGGTGAGTTCGGCGTTGTAGTTCTCACGGGTCCAATCCGTCTCGCGGATGCTCTGGACCTTGGAGAGGGCCTCGCGAAATTCCTGCAATGTCCGCGCCATCTGCTCGGCGTCGCGGCGATGGGCGAACTCGGCTTCCTCGAGGAGTCCAATTCCCCTTACGAGCTGCTGCTCGGTCTCCGTGCGACCCTGCTGGAACTCGTTCTGTCGCCGGCGCAACTCCTCGAGTTGGGTGCGTTCGCGTTCGAGGTCGTCCTGGGCACGTTTGAGCTCGGATAGCTTGGACTGGGCTTCCGACATCCTGGCCTCCACTTCCTCGCGGCTCGGCGCACGGTTGGCCGTGGCCCGGCCGATGGGCATGGAACCACTCGTGCCGGCCGAAGATACGGAGGTGCCGCCGGACTGGTAATCGCGGTCGACGAACTCCGCGGGATCGAACTCAGAAGCCATTGGGCGAGTTACTCACGACCTCCGGATCAAGTAAAGGGGCTGCTCCACGGGGTTGTTCACCGGGTCGAGAACCGGGTTATGGGCGTGCAAACGACCACCTGATGGGTGGGATTAGGCTTGCGACAGGGCCCTCTGAATCGCTATAGGCCTTCCGATTGATAGCATATTGGCGCTCGATGTTTAATGGCTTTTTGAACCAGTCTAGTCCGGGGAGGACCGTTTGAACCGGCCCTACCAACCCCGGGGCAACCCCCAAAACTACGGGCCACGGATCAACGGAAAGATCCGTGCGAAGGAAGTCCGCGTCGTCGGCGACGAGGGCAAACAGCTCGGCGTGATGCAGCTGGGCGACGCCCTGACAGCCGCCCGCCAGGCGGGCGTGGACCTCGTCGAGATCGCGCCCAACGCCGTTCCTCCCGTTTGCCGCCTGGTCGACTACGGCAAATACAAATACGAGCAGAACAAGAAGGAGAAGGAGTCCAAGAAGCACCAGGCCGCCAACGTGGTGAAGGAAGTCCAGCTCACCCCCCGCATTGATCCGCACGATCTCTCGATCAAGGTGGCCCATGCCGTCGACTTCATGTGCGAAGACATGAAGGTCAAGGTGGCCCTCAAGTTCAAGGGCCGTGAAATGGCCCACAAGGAATTCGGCTTCGAGGTCATCAAGAAGTTCATCGAGGACACGAAACCCTGGGGCCATCCGGACAACGAACCCCGTCTCAACGGCCGCACCATCGTTTTGATGATGAGCCCCCTTCCGAAGAACAAGCGCGCCAAACATCCTCGCGCCGATTCCTCCGGTCGTGTGGCTGAAAACCCGAATCCTCCCAAGCCGCCCGTCATAGAAACGGATGACGACGATGATGACGAGGCTGAAGAGCCCTCGGCCAGCGCCGCGACTCCGCCGGCGGCTTGAGCCAACCCGACAACTGATTTCGCACGAAGCCCGGTCACACGACCGGGCTTCTTCGTTTCCGGATGTCCTGCCGGAAACCTACTTGCTGCCTGGCTTGATGGCAGGGGTCCCCGAGAGATCGGGGGGAAGATTGTCCGCCCCGAATGTCTCCACCTTCAAAGCCAGCAGGCTGAGAGTCGGAACGCCCAGTGGGGCGACTCCGTTGGAACGGTCCACCACCATCCCCACACCGGCCACGATTCCGCCGTGGTCACGCACGATGGCCATGGTCTCCTTCGCACGGCCGCCTTGCGTGACCACGTCCTCGACGACGAGAAGTTTTTCTCCCGGCGCGATCTTGAAGTTGCGCCGAAGGACTAGATTGCCCTCCTCCTTCTCCGCGAAAATGAAGCGCAGCCCGAGTTGACGGGCGACCTCCTGCCCGATCACAAGGCCACCCATGGCGGGAGCGATCACTGTCGTGGCCCCGAGATGGCGAAGCTTCGCGGCGAGCGCTGCGCCGAGCTTCTCCACATCCGGCATCTGCTGAAGTGCCAGGGCGCATTGGAAGAACTGCCGGCTGTGCAGTCCGCTGCGGAGGACGAAATGGCCTTCCAGCAGGGCGCCGGATTTCCGGAAGATCTGGATCACGTCGGCGTCATTCATGGCGGGAGTCTTCGCGGCGGCCGTCCGCGAGGCAAGTCCCGCCAAATCGGCCCCGGGAGAATCAGGTTTTCAGTTTGCATTCCCGGTTGCGCCGGTAAGTTCCGCCCCATGCCATTGCTGACCAATCCCGCCCTGACGGCGCTTCTCGAAGCGTCGAAGGGCGGTCTTGTCTTTGTGCAGGTGCTCATCGCTCCACACGGAGGCGGCTTTCGTCTGCGTCACACGGCCGATGCCTCTGTCGAATCGGACCAGTTGCAGCCGGTTCCGCTCAACGGGCTCCGGCAACTGGCGCAGTTCACGGACTCCGGAGCGTTTCGGCCGCTCAAGGCCGCCCCCACCCTGAAACGCGGCTGGCGGACGGATGTGTCCTCGCTCGGCGACCTCGAACTCGCGTTGCAACAGCTCTACCCAGGAGCGGTGGCCGATTGGTTCGCCGCACTCCAAGCGCCAGCGCCAGTCACTCACTACCGCGATTTCGCGAATCGCCAGACGGGCATGTATCGCGTGACCCAGATCCTGCCGGACGAACGCGCCGCCCAAGTGGCCCGGGCGAGTTGCCGATCCGAGCATTGCCTCAAGAGGCGGCTGTGGACCGTGCCCGGCCTTGAGTCCGACGGACCCGAAGCCAAGAGCGTCGTGCCGTGCCTCGAACCCTGCCAGGTCGTCCTCGAGTTCGCGCGAAAGGCGATGAAGATCGAGCAGGAGGAACGCATCGAACTGAAGCTCGCGCCGTCGGAGCTCGCCACGATCAAGGAAGCTCTGGCCCACGCGTCCGCCCATCCGGAACCGGGACTTCGCGAAGGCGATGTCGCCCCGGCCCGGAGCGTCCGACGTGTCCGCCTGCTGCTGGCCAAGCTTGACGGCGTCGGAACACCCAACGATGACTCTGACCAACACTGACCTTTCCAACATGAAATCCCCCGCCCCGCGCAACACGCCGATCTACCTACGAGCCCTCGCCCTTGGAACAGTGGCCGCCTTGTCCCTGGCCGGCTGCAAACCTTCCGAGGACAAACCTCAGGCGACACTTGCCGTTGCGGCTTCCACGAATTTCGTTCCCGACCAGCCCAAGGCCGCTTCCGCCGAGTCGAAAGCCGGTTTGGAAACGCCGAAGATGGAGGTCATCGAGCAAATTGTGAAGAAGGCGACCCCCGATCAGCTTTCCTGGGACACGCTGATGAAAGCCACGCAGCTTCCTTCGCCGCCGAAGGAATGGCGCGAGAACCAACCGTCCAAGGAGGAGATCGAGGCCTTCAAGGCGACCCAGAGCGTGGCGCTCGAGAAAAACGCAGGACTCGTCCGTGAGTTCATCACCGCCAATCCGACTCATCCGAAGGTCACCGACGCAAAGTCCCTTGAGTTCCGGTTCACGATTGGTGCCGTCCAGACGGGGCGCGAAGCCCTGAAAGACCGGGCCGTCAAGCTTGCCGACGAGCGCATCGCGATGGCTTCGATCAAGGACGAAGAGAAATTCCAACTCGAACTCGTCAAAGCCGAACTCGCCATCCCGGTGGCGGATCGCGAGGACATCGTCAAGAGCACCCCGGTCCTCGTTAAGTCGGTCAAGGAACTGCGCACAAAGTATCCGGGCAACGAAATGGCCAACCAGTTCCTCCTCATGCTCGCGTCAAACCTCGAGGACGACGGCATGGTCAAGGAGATCGCCAAGGAAGTCCTCGCATCCACCAAGGCGGAGCCAACCAAGGCTCAGGCGGAGGAGCTGCTCAAAAAGTTCGAACGCGTCGGCCAGCCGCTCGACATCCAGTTCACCGCCGTGGACGGCCGCAAGATCAGCATTGCCGACATGAAGGGCAAAGTGGTCCTCATCGACTTCTGGGCCACCTGGTGCGGTCCGTGCATGGCCGAATTGCCGAACGTCAAGGCCGCCTACGCCCGGCTGAACCCGAAGGGCTTTGAGATCGTCGGCATCAGCTTCGACCAGGACAAGGACACCCTGCAGAAAGCCCTCAAGAAGGAGGGCATGACGTGGCCACAGTATTTCGACGGCGAAGGCTGGCAGAACAAGTTCGGCGAAACCTTTGGCATCAAGTCCATCCCCGCCATGTGGCTGGTCGACAAGAAAGGCAATCTCCGGGACATCAACGCCCGTGCCGGACTCGAAGCCAAAGTAGAAAAGCTGCTCGGCGAAAAGTAGGTCCGCACGCGGCAATTTCTGCATCGACCCAGCGCTTTCTTGGAAGCCGGCCGGAGGCTTTTCCAAATATTGGCCCGCAGCCCTTCAGTCGGGTTCCTGGCATGGCAGGAACGACTCCCGGCCTAGCTCCCGAAGACCTTCCTTCGTTCCATTCGGTCGATCAACCGGCACCGAAGACCATCGATCAGCACGGCCAAGAAGATGATCGCGCTGGTGATGAGCGGATAGAGATACGGGTCCGCCTGCACAATCACGAGGCCGTTGAAGATACTCTTGAGCAGCACCGCGCCAAGGACCGTTCCCGGAAACACCTTGCCTCGCCCTCCGAACAAACTTGTGCCGCCCAGCACCGCGGCCGTGATCGCGTCGAACTCGTAAAGCTCACCGAACTTCGGCGACACGGAACCGAGCTGCGAGAGGGCGAGGATCCCGCCAATCCCGGCGCAGAGTCCGGAAAGGATGTAAACCGAGGCCAGCAGCCGGGTCGTGCGCAGGCCGGCCTTCTTGGCGGCTTCGGCGTTGTTGCCGAGCGCATAGAGCTGCCGCCCAAACGGCGTGTGCGTGAGCACAAGCTGCGCGACGAGAATGACGGCACCGGCAATCCACAATGGAAGCGGAACGCCGAGCCATTTTGCCGAACCCAGCGCGAGGAAAGAGTCGGGCAGGTTCATCGCGCGCGTCTGCGTGATCCAGCGGCCCGTGCCGCGCCCGATGTAAAGCGTCGCCAGCGTGGCGATGAAGGCGACGAGTTTCAGTCGTGTGACGAGCAGCGCATTGACCGCCCCGCCCAGCAGGCCAACGCCGAGCATGACCAGCAGGCACAGCGGCAACGGTTGACCTCCGAGCGCCATCTTTCCCGCGAGACCCGCGCCCACGAACATGATCGCGCCGACCGACAGATCCACGCCCGCCGTAAGCAGCACGAAGGTCATCCCGGTGGCGACGACTGCGGTGGACGATGCCTGGACGAGAACTTGTAGGAGGTTGGCGACGGTCAGGAACTTGTCGGACATCAGCCCGAACACGAGTAGCACGGCGGCGAAGAGCGCGACCGGGGCGAAATCCAGCAGGCGGAGGAATGGTTTGGAGTTCGGCGCGCTCATGCCCGGGAACTGTGCAGCGCCGCGCCGAGAATCTTCTCGCGGTCAAACTCATCGCATCGGAATTCGCCGGTGATCTCGCCCTGGCGCATCACGAGGATACGGTCGCAGATGCCGATGAGTTCCTCGATCTCGGACGATATGACGAGCACGCCGGCGCCGCGATCCGCGAGCTGATGGATGAGCTGGTAGATCTCGAACTTGGCGCCGACGTCGATGCCGCGGGTCGGTTCATCGAGGATAAGCACCTTCGGCTCGGCCAGCAGCCATTTGCCGAGCACGACCTTCTGTTGATTGCCCCCGCTCAAGGTGCGCACCGCCTGCGCGTCGGTGGCCTTGGGCGAAAGCCGGACCGCTTCGCGCATCCGGCTGACGGCAGATTTGATGCCCGTGAAGTCGAGCCACCGTGCCGGAGTGCGACCATGCGCGGACAGCGTAACGAGCGCGATGTTGTCGGCGATGGAGGCTTCCATGCAGAGCCCCTCCTGACGACGGTCCTCGGTAAGAAAGGCGAGCCCACGTTCGATGCGTCGGCGGGGCCCGCCATCGAGGCGCCGGCCTTCGAGACGAACCTCACCGCTGACGCATGGATCCAGTCCGAAAAGAATGCGGGCGAGTTCGGAACGCCCCGCGCCCAAAAGGCCCGAGATGCCGAGAACTTCACCGGCAGCGAGGTCGAACGAAATGTCGCGCACGATGCCGGGCTGGGAAAGCGAACGAACCGCGAGCCGGGGAGCGGCAGACTTCTCCGGAGCCTGTTTGGCGGCTTGGTCCGATCCGACCTGACGGGATGCCCGGCGTTCCGGGTAAAGCTGGTTCAACTGCCGGCCCACCATGAGCGAGACGAGCCGATCGTGGGTGAACTCCTTTGCTTCACCGCCGCCGACCCTTTCGCCATCGCGCAGGACCACGAGATCATCGCAGATCCGGAGCACGTCGCCGAGGGCGTGCGAGATGTAGATCATCGCGATGCCCCGCTCACGAAGCTGCCTCATCAAGGCGAACAGACGCTCGCACTCGCGGGAGGAAAGCGACGTCGTGGGTTCATCGAGAATGATTACCCGGGCGTCGGCTCCCAGCGCCTTGGCGATCTCGACGAGCTGCCGTTCGCCGGGGGGCAGTCGCTCAACCAGCGTTTCGGGCCCGTGGACAAGTCCGACCTGATGGAGGAGGGCGGTTGCGCGGGCGAGCAGCGCGGAACGATCAATCCACGGTGCTCCACCGCCAATGAGCGGGAAATCCGTCAGGAACAAATTTTCCGCGATGCTCAGGTTCGGAAACAGGTTCAGCTCCTGATGCACGAACGCGATCCCGACGGCCCGCGCGTCGTTTGGATTCTTCGGTGCGTAGGGCCGACCGTTCGCCCGCAGTTGGCCGGCGTCCGGCTGAAGGACGCCGCCGAGCAGGTTCATCAGCGTGGATTTGCCCGCACCGTTTTCTCCGACCAACCCCACGACGCGGCCGGCACCGACTTCGAAGCTCACTCCCTTGAGCACCTTCACGCCGAAGAAGGATCTCTCGATGGCGGCAAATGAGACGATGGGTTCGTCGTTTATGGCTCGTTGTTCGTTGCTGGCTGACGGGGTGGTCATCGCGTTTCAAGGAGCGACATTCTACGAACCGCGAACCAGCTTCGTCCGCCACACATCCAGCAGCGCGGCCACGAGAATGACCCCGCCCTTGATGATCGTGATAAGGAAGTCGGAGAGGTTGAGCAGGTTCAATCCATTGCCAAGCAACGACAGGAAAAGCACGCCATAGACGGTCCACAGCACCTTGCCCTTGCCGCCGAAAAGACTCGTGCCGCCGATGACCGCCGCGCCGATGACGTCGAGCAACAGCGCCTTGCCGTGATTCGGCGAACCGGTTTCGAGCCGTGCGGTGAGAAGAATGGACGCCATCGCGGCGAACATTCCGCTCAGCACATAGGCGCCGACGGTGACGCCCGCGACCGGCACGCCGGAAATGAACGACGTGCGCGGGTTGTGCCCGACGGCATAGAGCCAACGGCCGAGCAGCGTGCGGGCGAGCAGGAGGTGGGCGAAGACGGTCGCGAGCACGGCGAGCAACGCCGCGAGCCAGGCCCGGTGGCCGAGCGCCAGGAAGGCGGCGGGCAGGTTGTAGATGCTCTCGGCGTTCACTACCTGCTTGGCCAGCCAGATGGCGAAGCCGCTGAAGAACATCGTCGTTGTGAGCGTGACCATGAAGGCCGGCATCCGCAGCCACGCGATGCACGCGCCGTTGAAGAAACCCACGAACGCGCCCGTCGCGAGCATCGCGACGATCGCGACGGGCATCGCCGCCGGGCTGCCGCGCAGCCAGCCGGCGTCGCCGCCCATCACCAGCGCGCCGACCACGCTGCTCAGCCCGACGCTGGCTGTGACGGACAAATCGATGCCGCCCGTAATGAGAACAAGCGTCTGCCCGGTGGCGAGCAAGAGCAACGGCAGGCAGCCAACGAGAATGTTGCCCAGATTTTCCGGCGACGCGAAGCCCGGCGTGAATGGTGCGAACACGGTGAAAGCGACGCCGCAGAGGCAGAGGACGAAGAACTCGGAGCCAACGATGCGATTCGCGATTCGTCGTCCATCGATCGTGATGGCGGAAGCTCGTGTCACTTCTTCTTCTTGGCGACCACCGCTCCCCACATGCGCGGCTCCATGTCCTTGAGGTTCGCCTGCGTGATGGCGAAGCCTTTGTCGTCGATGCGGGCGGGCATGGATTTGCCAGCCTTCGCGTCGACGATGGCTTGGATGGCTTGCTCGGCTTCCCAATACACGTCCTGCACGCCGGTCGCGTCCACGTAGCCCTCCGCCATGAGCTGATACGCCGTGGCGTCACCGTCGAACCCGCCGAGGATGATGTGGCCGGCCTCGTTGTGCTTCTTCCATTTGTCGAGGTTGCTGAGCACGGACTTGATGCTCGGGAACATGAAGTCACTCGACGTAAAGATGAGTCCGATGTCCGGGTTCGCCTGGAAGGCGCTCTGCACGCCGGCCAGCGCCTTCTCCTGATTCCAATCCGTCGGGATACGGGCCACCACTTCAACGGCGTCCCCCGCTTCCTTGATTGCAGCCTCAAAACCGTCACGGCGTCCGATGGCGTTCACGTCGCTGAGGTCGCCCATCAGGATCATCGCCTTCTGCTTCTTGCCGGTCTTCTTCGCGAGCGAGACGAGATACGTGACGGTCTCCTTCGTGATGGCGAAGTTGTCCGGCGCGACGGCGGTATGCTTCGCGTCGGTCGGGTCTGCCGGACGGTTGTAGAGCACGACCGGAATGTTCGCCGCGTTGGCCGCTTTGATCATCGGGATGACCATCTTGCCGTCTTTCGGCACAATGATGATTCCGTCCACTTTGCGGCTGATGAAGCTCTTCACCTGGTCGAACTGTTTGGCGGCGTCGCCGTCGGCCACGCCTTCGAGCACGGCAATGCCCTTTGCCGCACAGTCCGCTTTGAGCTTGTCCCATCCCGCGACCCAGAACTCGGTCTGCAACGTCTCGAAGGCGACGCCGATGGTCTTCACCTGATTGGGTGTCGCCGGAGCCGTCGGTGTTGGAGTTGCCGTCGGGTCCGACTTGCCACAGCCGGCGAGCAACATGGCGGCGAGCGCCGCGAACAGCTGGTTGAACAACAATCGACCGACGCGGTAAGCACAGGGGGAGTTCATGGTAATTGGGTTCAATGACAACCGGGGGAGTGATCGGTGGGGAAGTGAATATCGGAGTCTCAGAATTTTACGACGCTGTTCGAGCGGGCGGATTCATAGGCGCCGTAAACCAGTTCCAGCGTCCTGAGGTTGTCCACGCCGGTGGTTTCGCCCAAGCCCTCGCCGCGCAACGCCGCGAGGATGTCGCGATGGCACGCCACCATGCTGGACTGCGCGACTTCGTAGCGCGGATCGGCCCAGGCGTAGCGCGGCGGCGCGTGGCGGCGGCTGTGCGTGCCTTTCTTCGTGGTGACGCGCAGCCAATTGTCGTTCGTTATTTCGATGCTGCCGAGCGGACCTTCGACGAAGGCCAGTGTCTGCGGAAAGCACTCGCGCTCCAGCGGCGTCATGGCGTAGGCAAGTTCCACGACGACGCTCGTGCGCGCCTCACCCATCGAGAGCAGCAGCGTTGCGACGTTATCGCCCTTCACGGCGGGCCGAAGCGTCCGGTGCAACTGGCAGTAGAGCGAGTCGGCCTCGCCGAAGCACGCGCGGGCCGTGTCGAGAACATGGGTCCCGATGTCCGTGAGAATGAATTGCTCCAAGCTGCGAAGCGCGGGCTGGTTCGCCCAGACGTCGAAGCCGCTGGTGAATGACAGCCTGCCCCTGAACGGCGTGCCGATGACGCCTGAGCGCAGCGTGTTGATGAGCGCCCTCATCGGCGTCTGCCAGCGCCAGTTCTCGTGGACAAAGAAGGGCGTCCTCGCCTTCGCAAACGCCGCGACCATCTGCCGCGCATCTTTCAGCGACGACGCCATCGGCTTCTGGCAGATGCATGGGGTTCGATGCTTCGCGCAGAGCAGCGAGAGCGGCTTGTGGCCGCCGATCTCGGTGATGTTGTCCACGAAGTCGGGTTTCACTTCGCGCAGCAGCTTCTCGGGGTCGTCATAGACCGCCGGCACGCCAAGGTCCCGCCCGAAAGATTCCGCCTTGTCGCGCGAGCGGTTGTAGATGGCGACACACTCGGTCCCGCCCAGTTCCCGCCAGGCCGCGAGCTGGACGCGGGCCCAGAATCCGGCCCCGAAGATGGCGAAGCGCAATGGTTTCATCGTGTTTTCGCAAACAGGGGTTTCAGGTATTCTAGGCTGCGTCCGGCCCACGCCTCCTCCTTGGCGATGGTCTCGTCGAGCGACGCCCCGGGGGGCGTCCACAACTCCAACACGGCGGTTTGGCAACGCCCGTGGCGTCGCAGTTCGACGAGGAGATCGGGCAAATCGAGCATGCCGTCGCCAGCCGGGCGCCCCTCGACGGAGAATCCCATCTGGTGCGGCAGTCTGCTGATCTGAAAATCTTTGATGTGAAGGTTGAAGGCCAGCGGTGCCAGTTCCGCGACAACCGTCGCCAGGCCTTCGCCTGCGCCGATGGAATTGGCCGTGTCGAGACAGATTCCGATGTTGTCGGAGCCCGCTTCCCGGATGATCGACCGGAGGGTCGCCGCGACAAAGCGGTCGTGGTTTTCGAGGCCCAGGCGCAAGCCCCCAAGCAGCGGCGCAATTGACCGGAGCGTGTCGACCACTTCGGCCGCGGCGGGATGAAAGCCCGCACCGTCCACCACAAAGCGGATCAGGTCCGCGCGGACGCGCCGTGCGAGCGCGATCATCTCCACCGCATGTGCGACCGTGAGACTGCGGGAACCGATCTCGAGCCGCACACCCTCGGCGGCCGCCCGCTCCGCGAACCGATCCAGCCGTCCCGCCGCGAGGCCCAGCAGGGGAAGGTTGTCGCAGACCTGCACCAGCCTGACGCCGTGAAGCAGGACACGATCGAGCAGGGCCTGCTCGTCCATCGGACGGGCGGGTGCATGTCCCGGAACACCGATGGCCCAGCCGTAGGTGTAGCTGCTGAGGCCGAGGATCATTTGTTCGTGATGTCGCGCACCTGCTCGCGAATGTCGGCCAGCTCGAAAATCTTCTCCCACCCTTCGCGGAAGAGCACGGGTTTGGCGCGTTTGCTGATCTTGTAGGCGGCGTCGGAGAAGGTGCCGTTCACCTCGCCGAAAAGCACGGCGATCTGGATCCGAAGATGTCCAAGAACGAAATCACGGACCGCATCCTTCGGCACGCCGGCGGCAACGAGCCTGTCATGTCCCTCCTTCACGACCTCCATGCAGGTCTGCGCCAGCGTCTCGACGAGGGCAGGCTCCAACATGGCCATCTGCTCGAGCGTCACGCGGTGGGCGCGACTCACGGGCGCATACATCGCGGTCGAAACCTCCAGGCCGAGTTCATAGAAACGCTCGTCGCCCCACATGAGCGCGACGACGATGCCCTGCTTCGCCGAGATCCCCCCGTAGAAGTCGCGGAAGGCTGCCTCCGTCGGCTCCCAATTGAAGACGCTTGGGTGGCACGGATGCGCGATCACACAGCCGATGTCCGCACGGTGCGGGAGCTGATTGTCGAGCGGCGCGGCGGGATCGAGCGTCATGAGCAGCGAGCCCGGCTTCATCAACGGCACGACCTCCCGCGCGACGGCACCGATGGCCACGTCCGGCACGGCTAGGATGACCACATCCCCGGCCGGCACCGCCGTCGCCTGATCAGAAAGGGTGACGCCGCGTTGCTTCAGGTTCTCGATGCCCTTGGGGGAAACCTCGAGGTAGTGAACTTTGTAGTTCGTCCTGAGAAAATTGTCGGTCAGGCGGCAGCCCATTTTGCCGCCCGCGCCTATGAGTGTGATTGTCTTCATTTGTTCCGGATTAGTAGTCGGTTTTTGAGGTCAGCGTGCCGCGGGTTCCCAACTCGCGCGGCTTCCATCAATCGCCATCTGGAAACGGAGCGATTCAATGAGTGTCGCCTCGCCACCGTCCGGTCGGATGACCCAGACGGGTCGTTTGTCGGCGGGCTTCTCGGAATAGATCTTCACCATCCGCTCCTTGTTGCTCCAGTAACGCTCGTCGGTGCGGCGGAACGAAATCCATTTGCCATCCAGCGACCACGCGCTTGGCGTGCAGACGCTCGTGCCGCCGAAGGTCGTGAGTTGGCGTTTGCCGGTGCCGTCGAGATTGATGATGAACAGTTCCAGTGCTTCCCCGACCGGGAACGAATACACAAGTTGCTTCGAGTCCGGCGACCAGTTCGGGAACGTTGCGCCCACCTTGCTGATTTCCCTCACGATCTGGCGCTTGTTCGTGCCGTCGTGGTTCATCACGAAGACCGTGACGCCGCCGCCTTCGTGGCCGGTGTAGGTGATAAACCTGCCATCGGGCGAGAGCGTTGGGTCGTGCCCCTCGCCGAGACTCTGTGCGCCGGTGCCGTCCGGCTTGATGCTGGTCATGCCCGGCTTGTCGCCATGCTGGCCGAACACGATGCGCTCGCCGCGCGGCGTCCTTTGCCAACTCGGCATGTAGCAAACGTCGGGAGTGCGATTGAGCCGACGCGGCTTCGATCCATCCGCATTGCATACCCAAAGATTCGTCGTGCCTTCCCGATCCGACATGAAACAGATCTGTTTCCCGTCTGGCGACCAGCACGGGTAATGGTCCTCGGACTTCGGTGAGCGCGAGACATTGACCATGTCGCCCGTAGTGGGGTCGGCGATGAACACTTCGGTGTCGCCCGTGCGCACGGAAGTGACGAGGAGTTTGTGGCCAGCGAGGTCAACGCCATGGGCAACGGCGGAGCATGCGAGGAGCGTGATGAGGGCAATCAGTGTTTTCATGGTCAATGGTCAGGCATGCTTCACTTACCACCACGACGGCTTTTTGGATTCCGCGCCCTTCGCCACGACGATGGCTGTGTAGCGCACTTTTAACGGCAGATAGAGCGAGAGGTCGGGGCTGCCCTCGAACTTGTTGTTCCCCTGCTCGACGCGGCGATGGACGATCGCACCCCGTTGATCGGTGACGGCGAGTTGCATGGCGAAGAGCGGCTTGTCGAACCGGAACTTGGTGTCGCGGATGAATGGCCTCCGAGCCAGCACTGGCTGCTCGAAATGGTAGAGGCCGGGCTCGCGGAACGCGACTACCCCGTGGCCGAACCACACGTTGTGCGTGCCGTGAAACTCCTTGGTCGTGACTCGGCAGAGCAGACTCGTGACGATGTTGGTGTTCGGCTTCTCAATCACCTCGACGCGGTAATGGATCCTGCCGTCGTAGTAGTTCGCCGGTGAGAGCCAACTATCGGGAATCTCGGGAGAGCGATACTGCCGCCCATCATTGAAATGGGAATCGTTCGTGGGCGTGAAGACGGTGCGGAAGCCGTCGTCGGGAAAATTGATGGCCGAATCCTTGAACTTCCCCTTCCACTCGAGGACGAGGGGATCGTCCGCGCCCGGAAACTTCTCCTCCATCCGCGCGGCGGGCACGAAACGCAGCAAAGTATCAACCATCACAAACTGGTTGGTGGAATCGATATGCGGCGATTTACCCGTGGCCGCGGCGGCTGCCTCGAACGGAGAAGCGATTTCGGCCGCGGTGAGTTGGCCCGTCAAAGGCAACAGGGCGGCGACGACTAGGGCGCGGGCGAGATTCAATCGCACAAGGAATGGTTTCATGGAGTTTGTCCGGGGTGGTCGTTGACGGCTACTTGGAGTTGCGGTTGGAAAGTCCGAGGATTTCCGCTTCTGTCAGGAACCGGTTAAACAGGCGCACCTCGTCAATCAGCCCGTGGAAGAAATCGACCCACGTTTTGCCCCTGCTGTTCGTGTTCCCGCCAATGATAAGCGGGTTGGTGTCAGCGAACTGGAACGGCACCGCGTAGGGCGCGGACTTCACGAGCCGTCCGTTGACGTAAAGCTTGAACTCCTGGTTGTCATAGGTGCCGGCCAGGTGGATCCACTCGCCGGCAGGCAGGTCCTCGTCGCTCTTGATGTTCTTGTAGTGCGCGCCGTCGCCATCCACGGAGAACAGCGCCTTGTTCTTCACCACGGCGAGTCCGAAGTATTCCGACGGGCCGGCCTTGATTTCGCGCGAGATGATCATGTTCCACGTCGTGTCGGCGTCGCGCTTCACCCAAGCGGAAACGGTGAGCCCGTTCTTGAAGCCATCCAGCGATGCGGCGTGCGGCACCTCGACGAGTGCGTCCTGCTTGCACTCGATGGCGCCGCCGGATTTGCCCGCCACGCGAGCCGCTCCGAGCAATTTGCCATCGTGCTTGCCGCCGGAGTTATCCGTGACTTCCGCGCCGGACGCTTCGTCGAACTTCCAATGAGCAATGAGCCCCGATGAAACTGCTCTCACCACCGCCTCAGGGGACGCGCTGGCGATGCAGAAAAGGCTCTTGTCCGTGCGGATGAAAAGCTGCCCCTGCGACACGGCCGGCGAGGCCTGCACCTTTTCACCGAGCGGATTCTTCGCCAGCACTTTGAACTCAGGCCCCGCTTCGACAACCGTCGTTTCGCCGCTGTCGGCAACGAAGTAAATACGGCCCGCGGCCGACACGGGCGACGCGGCGAAGTTGCCACCGACACGCTCCTGCCAGAGCAATTCGCCCGTGTTCGCGTTCATGCACGTTGCGACGCCGCCGTCGGTGATGGCGAAGAGATGCGGCTTCACGTAGAGCATCGACGGCACCTTGGGCATGCCCTTCTTCTGCTCCCACACCAGCTGCGCTTCCTTCTGGTCGCCTTTGCCACCGAGCTTGAACGCCTTGACGGTTTCCTTGCCGCCCCATCCGCCCGCAGTGAAAACGAGACCATCGCCAATCACAGTCGAGGGAACCTTGCCCTCGCCGATGACTTCGTTCGACCAGAGCCGCTCGCCCGTCTGCACATCGAAACCCTGCACCACGTCGCCGGCTTCGCTGACAACCTCGGCCTTGCCGTCGTGCTCCCAGATCACCGGCGCGCCGTGCGAGATGCGCGAGAGGCCGCGCTTGCCCTGCCAGCGTTCCTTGCCGGTCTTCGCATCGAGTGCGATGACGCGGGACTGGCCCCACGGAGTCTGCCAGCCGAGTTTCTTGTCTTCACCCTCGCTGCTGCCATCGCGCGCCATGATCAACAGTCCCGCGTGCAGAATTGGCGACGACCCCAGTCCGTGCTCGCCGAAGAATTTGTAGTCGCGATTTTCCCACACCAACGAGCCATCAAACTTCAGCGCCACAAAACTGCCATCGTTGAAGGCCGCATAAACCCGCTCGCCATCGGTGGCCGGTGTAGGCGTGGCAAACGTGTTGCGAGCCTGCTTGCGCCGTTGGACCTGTTTGAACACTTCCTTGTCCCAGAGAATTCTACCGGTCTTGCGGTCAAGGGACAGGACGTGACAAGACTCGCCGGCATCCGTGGCGGTGGTGACAAACACACGGTCACCCCAGACCACGGGCGACGACCAAGATTCTCCGGGCAGCTCTGTCTTCCACTCGACGTTCTCGCTCGCGCTCCACTTGAGCGGCGGATTCTTCTCCGTGGAGTAGCCTTGGGCCGTCGGCCCGCGGAACTGTGGCCAGTTTTCGGCCTCCAATGCACCTGTGACAACCATCAGCGCTGAAGCAATTGTGATTCGGGAAAAAGTTGTTTTCATGAGTGCGGGGAGGCCGAATCAGGACACAAACGGCCACTTGAACGAGGAGGTAAGTGCGATGCGTTTGCCCGTTGCCGAGGATTCGCGTGCGGCGGTGATGATCTCCAGGACATGCAGCGCCTGTTCCGGAGTCGCGAGCAGTTCCTTGCCGGTTACGAGGCATTCCGCCGCAAGGACCGCGCCTTGCTGCCAGACGTAGCCCTGCGCGTCGGTGGCGTGCCGGTCCATCTTCGGCGAATCCTTCGTGGCAAGGTCCACTCCGAGAGGCTCCCAATCATATCCAACCAATCCCATGAACCCGGTCGAACCGACGATGCTGATAGTGTGCCGCGTCTCCTTGCTTCCGTTGTGGCCGTTCGGGTTGAAGAAATTGAAGCCGGACTGCACGTGCGAAATAATTCCCTGACCGTGATCGATCAGCACCATGGCATTGTCTTCCTCGGTGACTCTGATTTTGCCTTTGTCGCGGATCTCGCGCTCCGGTGTGACGATGCTTAACATCGCGCTGACGTGTTTCGCAGGGCCGAGCAACCCGGTGAGTGAAGTCAGATTGTAAACCGCGAGGTCGGGCATCGAGCCGCCGCCCTTTTCGTAAAAGAAGGAAGACCAGTTCGGTCCGTCGTGCCCGTAATCCGCGTGGGCCGCCGCGACGCGCCCGAGTTTGCCGGCCGCCAGTTGCTTCGCCATGAACGCGAACTGCGGACTCTGCACCGTGATCGGCGCGCCCCACAGCCGCAGCTTTTTCTTCAACGCCTGTTGCAGCAGTTCCTGCCCGGCGGCGAGAGAGTTGGCGATCGGTTTCTCGCTCCAGACATGCTTCCCGGCTTCGAGCGCGCGGCGGTTGATGCCCTCGTGCTGCTGCATGTCGGTGGTATCGACGAGGAAATCGAACGGCTCGCCCGCGAGCATCGCGTCGATGTCCCGGTAGGTGTTCGCCACCTTGAATCGCTCGCCCTGCTTCTTCGCGCGATCGTAACGGATGTCACATAAGCTCACCACTTCCACGAACGGCGACTTTGTGAGTTGCGGCAGATACTGATTTGAAACACTGCCGCATCCAATCAGTCCGGTGCGAATGCGTTTCGTCGGCGCGTCCGCGGCGAAGCTGCCCAGAGCGCCTGACGCGAGGGCCGCGCCCCCAAGAAGCGTAGTCTTGGTGAAGTCACGACGGTTCAGGTTAGGAGATGATATGTTCATGGCTGCGATTAGTTTGGGTCAATCCGTGCTGAGTTTGACGAGCATTCCGCTGATGCGTTCGTCGGAGCCCTTGCGTGTGATGAGAACTTTGCCATCCACTTTCTTGCGTTCGAACTGGTCGAGGTTCGTGACTTTCACGCTCGCATCGTGGCGCAGCACGGCTTCAAGGCAGCCCATCTCGTGCGCGATCTCCGCCGTGCGCCAGTAGAAGTCTCGCGATCCCCCCAATGCCATGTCCGCCATGAAGTAGCGGACATTGACCTCGGGATACGGGAGATCGCAGTTGAGCCGGATTTGCGCGCCGTCCGCGGGCGTGTCCGTGCCGCGATAGACGACATGCCGCTTCTTTCCCTCCCCTCTGGCTTCGAACCAATGGGCGTTGCTGACGCGCGCTCCGGCATTCCAACGACGCAGTGCTTCATTTACATTTGGGTCAGGAGCTTTGCCTCCGCTCGATGACAGGGATTGTTGCCAGTAGCTGAACCTCGCTGGACTCAGAGTGAGATCGGCGAGCACGAGACGCATCGTCGCTTGTTGAATCGCGAAGTCCGATGAGAGCAGCACTTCATTTCCAGTGATCGTGCGATCGGAACCACGCAGGACAATGCGCATCGTTTTGCCGTCCTTGGCGAATTGGCTCGGCACCCACTTGCGGTCGAGGTCGTTTGTGTTCACCACGCGCACGCCGGCGTCCCAGAGGCGGATGGCTTCGCGCGAGTCGGGGTCCTTTTCCTCCACGGCATATTTGCGATACAGGCCGGTCTTGCCGCCGTTCAGGCAGAGGTCGGCGAGCAGGTAGCGCACTTGCGGCTCACGCCACACGACGTTCTGCCAGTCGGCGGATTGGCCGGAAACGCCTCCGGCAGCGACGAAGGTGAGCGTGAAAGAAATGAGAATGGATTTCATCTTAACTTGGAGAAGTCAGTCGGAGTTAGTTTGTGAGCCGTGACTCCGCTGCGCAGTTTGCCGTCCTTCTCGGTTTCCTTTTCCACGCGCTGCCACTCGGCGTCCTGGTGAAATTCGCTGATGGATTTCTGAATCGCCGCGACGCTTTCTCCGGCGAGCAGGCAGATGAACTGGTCGTGGCCCTCCGCGTCCTTCTTCTCCACCACCCACCAGCCGACGCTGTGCAGGCCGTGCCGTTCGTAGATCGGCACCGCGAAATCACGCCAGCGATTGCGAAACGCGTCCAGCTTGCCGGGCAGCACGGAGTAAACGCGCAGGTCGAAGGCGCGCGACTTCGCGGACGCCACAAAGTCGAACTTCGCCGTCGCGTCCACTGCGAGCGGCATCGCCACGATTTTATCCGCGGTCTTACCGTGCTTCTGGTTCGAGGCCGCGTAGCCTTCCTTAAACTGCGCGTCGGCCCCGAACGGCTTCTCTTGCTTCTGCAATTCCTCCTTGCTCCCGGCCGCCATCAGATAAGCGAACATGCCGCCGTTCGTGGCGCCGGGCGCGCTCCAGTAGCCCACGGTCCTGATGCCGTGCTTCCGGCGCACCGGCTCGATGGTGTCGCGGAAGCGTTCCAGCACGCCGTCCATTTTGTTCGAAGTGACGGTGTAGAGACGAAGCTCGAAGTAGTGGGGAGCCGCTGGCTCCGCAGCCCGGACGGCGGAGGACAAGGCGAGGGCCAATAATCCAATCCGGAACGCGGTCGTCATGGTTTGACGGCTTGGTTGCGAGGGTCCTCAAATTTCTTGTCCGCGTCATCGAGCGTCAGCACCCAGTCGCCATCCGCCGGCGGCTCGAATTTGTGGCGCTGCTTATCGGTGATGCTGCTTGCGGAGGTGGTCTCGCCGGTGCGCGGGTTGAACCAACTGGCGTTCACCTTTGCGCCGGACAATTTGCTGAGGTCAATGGTCAGCGTGCGTTTCGTCGGCAGGTAACACAGGCCGAAGGACCCGTCATTAGCCAGCGCGGTCACGGCGTAATCATTCGTGGCGAACGCGCCGCGGCCTTCGACGGCGACAACGTTTTTCACGTCGGGGATGAGCTTCCACCACGGTCGGGATTCCATGAGCGCGTGCAGATGTTTGAGACTGTTCGCACCGGGGAGTTCGAGCACCTCGCGCCAGTTCTTGGGGAGGTTCCAGTTGGGCGAACCGTAAGCGTGGCCGAAGCCGCCGCCGAGCACGCACCAGTAAGCCTGCTTCCGCGCCTGCAAGGCGCTGCCCCACGCGCCGTGCTCGCCTTCATAGGTGGACTCGCCGAGGAAAAACGGGCGCACCGGATTCTTCGCGAATTCGGCGTGGCTCACTTCGTAGATGTCCGGCTGGTTCCTGTTCCACGCCTTGTTGAAGCCGCGGAAGTAGGAGTAAACCATCGAGACATCGAGCCAACGTTCGTCAGCAGGCCAGACGTCGGTGCTCGAATGAGTGGAGGCGGCGTGGTAGGTAATGAGCTGTTGCGGCGCGGTCTCCTTGAGGCCGAGGCCGAGGGCACGGATCTCGGCGCGGGCGTTGTTCGGATCGTTGTCGCCGCCGAGGATCCACAGCACGTTGTCGAACTTGCCGTAGCGCCGGCCCAGCCAGCGGCCGAACTCGCGCGACTTCTCCGCGCCATTTACATTGAGCGGCTTAAACGCGCCGTTCTTCTCCTTGCCCGCCCAGCCTTCACCGCAACAGCCCGACCACGCCGGCGCGATGGCGAGCAGCATTCCCTGCCGCTGCGCCTCGGCCATGACGCGGTCCACATGCGCGAAGAACTTCTCGTTCGGCTTGGCGAAGTTCTGTTCCGGAGGAGTCCCCGCAAACGGAAGTTCGCCTGCCAGATTCGTCATGCCGAGGAATCCGGTCAGCATCACCTGGAGCGCGGTGAAGCCCTGCTCCTTTCGGCGCGCGATGTATTCATTCGCGTCAGGCTCGGTGAGCTTAGTGAAAAGCATCCACGGCGTGTCCGCATTGTAGAGAAATGGCGTGCCGCGCTGGTCCATCAAATGACGCCGGTTCTCAGCTAGTCGAAGAGGGAATGCGGGCGGGACAGCCCCTGCACAGATAGCCGCTACACAGATGAGAACTAAAAGTAAGGCCGGCCGAAACATGGCACTTCAATTGAGGTTTCGGCTGCCCGGCTTGGGATATTTCTTCGCTGCATCGTCCAGCACCAGCACCCAGTCGAGATGCTCGCCCTTGTCGGGTGAAAGAAACTCGCGCTCACCGGTGTTCGGGAATTCGTCGATGAGTTTCGCCGAGCCGTCGCGCGGGTTGAACCACCACGCCTTTACCTTCGCGCCTTTGAAGACATCCATCCGCACCTTGAAGGCGCGGCCCACCGGCGCGTAGACCATCGCGTAGCTGCCCGATTCGTCGCGCGTGGCGGCGAAGTGTCTCGTGCCGGAGCCGGGCACGCTCGTCGCGACACGATCCGTCACGATGATCGTGTCGTCGGGGATTCTCGTGAGGAACGGACGCGACTCCATGAGAGCGCGACCATGCTGCATCTGCGCCGCGCCGGGTTGGTTGATGGCCTCGGACCACGGCATCAGCGGGTTGTTGATCGGGTTCTTGCCGGGCGACCACATCTGCCAGACGGAATGGTGGCCGTAGGTGTGGCCGAACGCGCCGGAGAAAAGATTCCAGTAAAGTGGTCGGCGCACATCGGCAGCGATGGAGTGGCCGAGCTTCTTGGCGTCGAAGGACACTGGGTGGTCTTCGTAGATCGGTTCCCCATCGAGCACTGGCTTGGTCGGGGTGCGGTCGTAGTCGATACGGGTTTGGTCGTAGCGCCCAGTGAACTCGGTGACGTGGCCGTTCTGACGCATGTTGAAGTCCAGCCAGTCGTCGTCGTGAAACCATTTCGCCGAGCCGCTGCCGCCCGGTGGATGCAGCGTCATCAAGTGCGAGCCGCCGTCGCCTTTGCGAAGACCTTTCGCCATCGCCCGGATGATTTCCTTCTGCTCGTCGTTGTCCACGCCGCGGTCGCCGCCGAGAATCCAGATCAGGCCAGCGTCCTTGTAGCGCTTGCCCAACCACTCGCCGTAGGTCTCGGCGTTGGCGACGGTGAAGAGCGGCTTGCGACCCTGGTTCGTGTCATGCCAGAAGCGGCCCCAGGTCGGCAGGAAACCGATGTAGAGCCCGCGCTTGTTGGCCTCCGTCACGATGAAGTCGACGTGGTCCCAATAGTCATTCTGCGGCCCGTCCGTCACTGCGGGCTTGGTGACATCGAGATCAATGAAGGGCAGATGGCCATAGGCATTGGGGTCGGTGTGGCCTTCGAGTTCCGCGATGGCGACGGACTGGAGCACGTTGAACTTCAATGCCGCGCGATTGTCGAGAAACCGGGTCGCCTCCTCGCGATTCAAACGATGGAACAATTCCCAGGTCGTGTCGCCCAAGTAGAAGAACGGTTTGCCGTCCGTGGTGACGAGGAAGCGTTTGTTCTCGGAGACCTTGAGACCCGGTGTGGCGGCCGGCACGGCTAGGCCGGTGCAGAGGAGGGCCGCGGTGACTAGGACGAGGGGATTCATGGACAGGAAGGTGTCCCTCCTGGACAACCTCCGCTAGAACGGCCGGAGAGAACTCTTGAACGTTCTGCTCAACCCGTGGAGCGGTTCTGCCTTTGGAACTGGCTGGGAGTCGCTCCGAAAGCCCGCTTGAAACGGCGGTCGAAGTGGCTCTGGTCCGAGAATCCCATCTGGTCCGCTATTTCCGCGATCGACCTGTCCCCCGAGCGGAGCAGCCTGGCCGCCTCGCCCAACCGAAGGTGCATGACGTAGGAAAGATAGGGCATCCCCGCGACCTGCTTGAAGGAGCGGGTGAAACTGGCCGTGCTCATGCCGCACATCTTCGCGGCGTCACCCAGGGGCAGCTTACGGGCCTCCGGACTTCGCAAGTGTTCCAAAAGTTTGCTGAAGCGCTGGGCCATCTGCCGGCGGCGCTCGAACTGCCAACGCATCACGTCCGCGTCTTGGAACCGCCGAAGCAGCACTGCCAGCAGGCTCAGCAGGCGGGCCTTGCAGGCCGCCTCACGATACGGGGTCTCTCTCGGCTGGAAGAAGTCCTCGACCAGATGGCCGAGGGCTTGGGCGGCTTCCTGGGCGGCGGGGTCGGTGCTGCGGAGCACGTTCGGCCTGTCTTCGAGTTGCGCATAGAACGGCAGCAAGAAGGCGAAATCATGCGACGACGATCCGAGCGTGTAGACGAGTTCAGGCAGAAAACTCACCACGATGACGCGGGTGTCCAGGTCGGGATGGTCGACCACATGGTGGAGTTTTTGATTGTCCACGACCAACAGGTCTCCCGGGCCCAGGTTCACCGTCTGGTTCCCCATCCGCACGTCGACGACGCCATCGATCGGGCAGAACAACTCCAACTGCTCGTGCCAAGTGGGGCCTAGTGTGAAACGGCCCGCCCGGTAGCGGAAGGCGCGCAACGAAAGCGGGAATTCCCGTTGGAATGGAAGCCTGTAAAGCCCCGTGGAATCCAGTAGGGCCGAGATGTCGTGCAGCTCGAAAATGCCGCTCCCGGCCATCTTGGTAAGCGCCGATTTCGTGTTTGGACGGCGTGTTTTCACAGATGCGGGCCAAACTGAGTGAACCGAAACATTCCTCAACCATTATCCGTGAGCTTGAGTTAGCAGGTGACAGAAGGAGCTCCGTTCCGACTGGTCAGCGCGATCGCCGCCGACCTAAAAAAGGAAGGAGGATCCCGGTTAGAAAGGAGACTTCTTAAAGCGCCCGATTCTCGCGAACCCATGACAGGAGCAGGTCGATCGTGGATTTCTGGAATTGGCTGGCCGCTTCCGCCGCTCAACAGTCCGGCCATGTCACTCCCCCAGCCCAATCATTCTGCGATCCTGCAAACAGCTTTTTCCTTCTGGTCCTCGAAGGTGCTGCTCACTGCGGTGGAGTTTGGCGTGTTCACGAAACTCGCCGGACGCCAACTCACCGGACAGGAGTTGGGCGCGGAGTTGAGGCTGCATCCGCGCGCCATCGCCGACTTCTTCGACGTGCTTGTGGCGATGAAGTTTCTCGAGCGCGATGGGGATGGCCCGCAGGCGAAGTATTTCAACACCCCCGAGGGAGCGCTGTTCCTTGACGAGAAAAGTCCGCGCTACGTCGGCGGCATTCTGGTGATGCTCAACGCGCGGCTGTTCAAGTTCTGGAACGACCTGCCCGAGGCGCTCCGAACCGGCAAACCCCAGAACGAGGTCAAGCACGGCCAGAAAGGGATGTTCGAGGAACTCTATTCCGACTCGGCGAAGTTGGAGCAGTTCATGGGCGCGATGACCGGTATCTCACGCATCAACTTCGAGGCCTTCGCCGACAAGTTCGATTTCTCCCGGTTCACAACGCTTTGCGACATCGGTGGCGCGACGGGCCTGCTTTCCATCGAGGTAGCCAAGCGTCATTCCCACATGAAGTGCACCACGTTTGATCTGCCGCCGGTCGAACCTGTCGCGCAAAGACACATCGCCGCTGCGGGCCTGAGCAGCCGCGTGGAGACGGCGGCAGGTGATTTCTTCAAAGACCCGCTGCCCAAGGCCGACGTCATCACGATGGGCATGATCCTTCACGACTGGAACCTCGAGAAGAAGATGCACCTGATCCGCGCGGCCTACGACGCGTTGCCGCCCGGCGGTGCACTGGTGGCGATCGAGGCGCTCATCGACGACGCGCGGCGTGAGAACGTGCAGGGGTTGCTGATGTCGCTGAACATGCTGATCGAGTTCGGCGACGCGTTCGACTACAGCGGCGCGGATTTCCGCAAGTGGTGCGGTGAAGTCGGCTTCAAACGCTTTGAAGTCATCCATCTGGCCGGTCCGTCCAGCGCGGCGATCGCCTACAAGTAGGTTGGCGAGCGGGTGAACGGTTCCCCCGTTCAAGATCCTTTGCGACAGTGCCTGAAAGTCTCGATTGGTTGGATGATTCCCCTGAAGACCGAAGCGAAACCCAAGGCCCGGGGAACCCAACCCGGAACGAAACTTGGAGGCGAGGGCCGGAATCGAACCGGCGATGCAGCTTTTGCAGAGCCGTGCCTTACCACTTGGCTACCCCGCCGCCTACCAAAGTGCTCAGGAGATTAGGGGGCTCTGTCTTCGGTTCAAGACGAAGTTTCGTTCGGGCGCCGCCGCACGACTTTTTGACGGCATCATTTGAGAACGAAAACGGGCGCGGTTGCCCGCGCCCGTGGTGTATCGAGATTGAGTGATGAACGGAGCGTCTAGGCGCCCATGCCATCTTCGAATCTGCCGCCGGCCACGGGGAAGCACAGGTTGTTCTTTACGTAGCGGATGCCGTCGGCGCTGCAGTAGTCGAGGTCCTTGTGGGCGCTCTCGGCTTCGACGATGAGGGGCGCGGTGGCCTTGCCGGTCAGCTCGCAGTAGCGCTGCGGATAGCCCGCCGCGACCAGCAGCTCGACGTAGCGCTGCATGTTCAGGTCGCCGCTGCCGAGATCGGTGAACTGCATGGCCCGTTTGGTCCAGTTCGGCTCCATGGCGCGGAGCGGGTATCCACGTCGGATGACGAAGTTCTTCACATGGCAGGCGTAGATGTGCTTGGCCACCTTGTTGAAGCGGGTTTCCCAATCCTCGCCTTCCCAGCAGTGGGATGGATCGGCGTTCACCTGGAGCGATTCGTCGCCGTCGCAGATGTCCACCAGCATGAGGAAGTCGTCCGCCGTGGAAGCACCGGTGCCGGGATGGATCTCATGGCAAAGTTTCAGGCCGAGCTTGTTGGCGTGGGCGCGGAGCTTGGCCGTCTTCTTGACGAAGCGTTCCTGGCCTTCCTTGAGCAGGTCGAAGCCGCCGCCGGCCCAGAAGCCCCACGGATAACCGGTCGCGAGTTCCCAGCCGAAGGCGACGCCCCAGAACATGGGAATGGTCTTCACGTTCAGCTCGACCGCGAGATCCATCAGCTTCAGCAGATACTTCTCGTGCCAGGCCTCGTTCTTGTCGGAGGAAAGCTTCGCCACGTCGGGGGCGATGAAGGGGTTGCCGGACTTGGTGCCGGTCCAAGCGCTGGTGTGGACCCAAAAAGGGCAGTGCGCCGAAATGCCGTCGAGGCTCATGCCGCGTGCTTCGAAGGCGGCCTTGATCTCCTTGGCCTTGCGGAAACCACCCTTGCCGTCGTTGAGCATGTAGTTGCTCGGCTGAACACCGGCGGCGCCGGCGTTCTTGGCGTAGTCGAGGAACTGTTCGAGGGACTTCGCGCCGTGCTGCGCGCCTTCGACGCTGGGATGGTAGCAGATTTTGGCCATAAGGATTGCGTGTATGTAACGACTCTGAGCGGCAAACGATTACTTGCCGCCTTCGGGCATGGCAAGCAGAGGCTCTGTCTCGGAGGGAAAAATCAACGCCTGACGAACCGCGTGCTGTCCGCCTAGCCTACGGAAGTCCCCATTCCCGAAGCGCACCGCATGAAACTCACCTCGCTCGACTGGCTGATCGTCGCCGCCTTCTTCCTCGTCTACCTCGGCATCGGCGTGGTGGCGGCTCGCCGGGCACGGGGTGGATTCTCCGAGTTCTTCCTCAGCGGCCAACGCATGCCGTGGTGGCTGCTGGGATTCTCCATGGTGGCGACGACCTTCGCCACGGACACGCCGAACCTCGTGACCAACATCGTCCGGACCACCGGCGTGTCGGGGAACTGGGTCTGGTGGGCCTTCCTGCTCTCCGGGACGGTCACGGTCTTCTTCTACGCCAAACTCTGGCGGCGTTCCGGCGTGCTGACAGACATCGAGTTCAACGAACTCCGTTACTCCGGCAACAGCGCGGCCACCCTGCGCGGCTTCCGGGCCGTCTACCTCGGCGTGTTCTTCAACGTCATGATCATGGCCAACGTCACGCTCGCCGCCGTGAAGATCGGCGCCGTCGTCCTGGGCCTCACCCCGATGCAGACCATCACCATCGCCGCCACGATCACGGTGCTCTACAGCATGGCGGGAGGATTGACCGGCGTGCTGCTGACGGACCTCCTGCAATTCGGCGGGGCAATGGTCGGCGCGTTCGGAGCCGCGTGGTTCGTGCTGAAGATGCCCGAGGTCGGCGGAATGAAGACGCTCATGGCGCATCCGCAGGTGACGCCCCTGCTGAACATCCTGCCGGACTTCTCCGCAGCCGATTCCACCGCGCTGATCGCCACGTTCGTCATCCCGCTGACGGTCCAATGGTGGTCGTCCTACTACCCCGGCGCTGAACCGGGCGGTGGCGGCTACGTCGTCCAACGGCTTCTCGCCGCGAAGAACGAGCGCCACGCGGTCGGCGCCACGCTGCTCTTCAACGCCATGCACTACGCCTTCCGCCCTTGGCCCTGGATCATCGTCGCACTGGCGTCGGTCGTGGTGTTCCCGACGTTGGACTCGATCCAGAAGGCCTTCCCGAACGTCGACCCGAAGATCATCGGGCACGACCTGGCGTATCCGGCGATGCTCACGTTTCTTCCGGCGGGTTTGGCCGGATTGGTCATGGCTTCGCTCATCGCCGCCTACATGTCGACCATGTCCACGCAGGTCAACTGGGGCGCATCCGTCCTCGTGAACGACCTCTACCGCCGCTACCTCCGGCCCGCCGCTCCTGAGAAGGAACTCGTCCGCGTCGGCCAGGCCGCGACCGTCGGTTGCATGGTCCTCGCGTGCGTCGTCGCGCTTTGGCTCGACAACGCGCTCCAGGCCTTCGGCATCCTTCTCCAGATCGGCGCGGGCACCGGCCTGCTCATGCTGCTCCGCTGGTTCTGGTGGCGCATCAACGCCGCCTGCGAAATCGCCGCGATGGTCATCTCGTTCGTCGTGGCCGTGGCCTTCCAGATGGGCCTGGGCAAGGAACTGAGCCAAGCCATGCAGCTCGTCATCGGCGTGGCCGTCACCACCGTCGGCTGGATCATCGTCGCGCTGCTGACCAAGCCCGTGGACGAGGAACGCCTGCGGGAATTTTACCGCCGCGTGCAGCCCGGCGGACCCGGTTGGAAGGCGGTCATCGAGCGCGCCAAACGCGATGGCGTGCAGATCGAGGGCGGCACCGGTTCCGACGGAGACCTCGGCCGCGCGGGCGTGTGCGCGGTGGCCAGCACCATTGGCATCTACGCGCTGATCTTCGCCGGAGGCTGGTTCGTCTACGGCCGCACCGGCCAGGCCCTCGCCGCTAGCGCAGTCGCGCTCATTTGCGGCGCGGCCGTGCGGGGCCAATGGAACCGATTGACCTTCCGTTGACGCGGCCGTCATTCGTCGAACACCGTCTGACCAGAATGTCGCATTCATTCTTCGACACCCACGCGCATCTCGACTTCCCAGATTTCGAGGCGGACCTGCCGCAGATCGTCGAGCGGGCGCGGGCGGCCGGGATCTCGCGGATCGTCTCCATCGGCACCGACCTCGCCGCCAGCGCGCGGGCGATTGCCTTGGCGGAGAGATTTCCCGATGTGCGAGCGGTTGTCGGCTGGCATCCGGGCCATGCGTTGGAAGCACCGGACGACATCCGGCCGCAACTGCGTGAGCTAGCCAAGCATCCCAAGGTCGCGGCCATCGGCGAGACCGGGTTGGAC
>JBBRDN010000006.1:0-54138 GCA_038203875.1 Verrucomicrobiota bacterium | reverse complement strand
GGCCGTGGCGGATCCGTTGGCGTTGGTGTCGCCGCCGGCTGTGTCATCGTGGCGCGACGTGAAGATGATCTTGTCGGTCACCGTCCCCACCGCGTTCAACGTGCCGAAGACTTGGAGATACTTCGCCTGGTCGAACTTCAGGACCAACCCCGGGATCAAGGTCAATGTCTTGCCCACCGGAACGGTGGTGCTCGTCGCCACTTGTCCGACCAACCCGCCGAAGTCCAAGATCCGGTCCGCTGTCAGGCTTCCACCGATGAAGTAGTAGGCGTTGCCCGACCCGTTGTTCGTCGCAACCAAGTTCCGCAGGGTCGGTTGGGAGAGGGTGGTTTCCGCGAATCCGTTGAACCGCGCCCCGTCCACCGTTACACGCGTGAGACTCGGCGTCCCGCCGACGATCTCTATCCCGCTCGCGTCCGACTGCGACACCAGCACATCGGTCAGGGTGACCGCCGTGTTGGTGAGGCGCACCGCCGGCCGATACCAGGACGCGCTGCCGGGACTAGACAGGTTACCGGCGTAGCGGACGATGACGTTGTTGAGGGAGGACGAGCTGGATCCCGCCTCGAAGTAAAGCGATTGCCAGTCGCCCTTAGCCGGTGCACCCGCCGGTGCGCCCGGGATGGCCAGACCTACCGTGGCGTCACGGACCGAGGTGAAGACGACGGGAGCAGCGGTGGAACCATTGGCCTGAAGGGTCCCAAAAATTGAAAGAGCGACCCCCTGCTTGCTCTTGATGACGGTGCCCGGCTGGATGATGAGCGTGACACCTGCGCTGAGCGAGGTGTTGGCCGTGAGCTGGATCGTGCCCGTCCAGGTCGTGTTTGACGAAATAGCCCCTGAAAAATTGGTCACAACGTCGTCGTTCAGCCGAATCAGCGAACGGGACGACGCCGTGGAAGAACCGGTCGTTCCAGAAACTGGCGGGCCGTTGGCCGCAGTCAGGGTTTCAACAGAAAGGGAAGCGGCGCTCGCAGCATCGGATGAAACCGGCGAAAGAGAAGGACTAGGACTGACGACGGACACCGCCTCGCTCCGCGTTTCGAGAACCTTTTCAACCGCGGCCGCAGCCTGCTCGGAAGGAGCCGCCGGGACCGCAGCGGGAGTGCTGATCCGAGAATCCTGGGCCGCCGCAGGCGCAGTCTCATCCAGCGGTTTGAGCCCTTGGAAAAGGTCGCTTCCCGTCTCCAAACTCGGCGATGGACGGAGAAGGTTCTCGCGGAGAACTGACTGGGAACCTTGGCTCGCCCCGAGCGCTCCACCCGCCAAACCAGCGACGTCCGCCGACAGCATCAGCCGGGCTTCCAACGCTTCAAGTTCGTAGCGGTTACCGCTCACTAGTCAGGAGGAGGAATTGAACAGACTTGAGACAAATGCGCTTCGGTTTCAGGACAAGCAATTCCAAACTGAGGAAGCGCGCAACTTTCCGAGCCATTACCGGAATACTTCAAGACGGCTTCCATTTCAGGTCTGTCCCGACCCCGCGAAGCCGAGGGATTCATCGATCCATTCATCCGACCTAAGGACCAATCGACGCTGAACCGCGGCCTGATTCTGGGCGCGGCGTTGGGCCAAGCCAACGGCGGTTTCTCGGGCCCAGCGGCTGCCGTTGGATGCCATTCGCCGGAGGCCGGACCTTACTGGTTTGGGCAGGAACCGGACGAAGATTTCGTCCTCCCAACTGACAAATGCCTGGGCCGTTCCAGGGTCGCCCTGGCGTCCGCTCCGCCCAAAAAGCTGGCGATCGATGCGAGGCGATTCGTGCCGTTCTGTCGCTATGACGGCCAAGCCGCCTAGGTCCGCAACCCCGGGATCCAGTCGGATGTCAGTGCCTCGGCCGGCCATGTTGGTGGAGAGGGTGACGGTGCCGATCTTGCCCGCGTCGGCCACGATCGCCGCCTCCTCCTGATGGCGGGTCGCGTTGAGCAAACGGTGGGGCAAATGAACCTCCGCCAGCCTCCTGGAAAGCTCCTCGCTTGCCGCAATGCTGCGGGTCCCGACCAGCACCGGACGACCCGTGGAATTCAGCCTCTGAATCTCAGCCGCGACCGCCGTCCACTTGGCTTCTCCGGAGGTGAAAAAGCGGTCCGCCAATACCATCCTTCGAACCGGCTTGTTGGTCGGGATCCGGACCACCGCGAGACCGTAAACCCGCCAAAGCTCGTGGCGGGCTTCCCACGCTGTTCCGGTCATGCCGCTCAGTTGGGGGAACATCCGGAAGAACCGCTGGAAACTCATCCGCGCCAGGGTCTCGCTGGGGCTGGTAATCTCGAGGCCTTCCCGGGCCTCGATCGCCTGGTGCAGCCCGTCCCGCCACGTCCGCTGCGGCATCATCCGGCCGGTGTATTCGTCGACGATGACGACCTTTCCATCCTGCACCACATACTGCAGGTCCCGGTGGTGGAACTCCCGCGCATGCAGAGCCTGGGTGACAAGTTCCTGCCTCCGATCGGTGCCGCGCCACAAGGGTGGGAGACTTTCGGAGGCGCCGGAGAGCCGCGCCCGGCCGGCCGGGGTCAATTCCACATCCCGGAACCTGGGATCAACCGAATAGTCCGCGCCCTTGCTAAGCAGTTCCCCAAGTTGCCGGGCTTCGATGCAGGCGGCCCTGAGGTCGGCATTCTCCCGCTCTCGGGAGATGATCAAGGGCGTGACCGCCTCGTCGATCAGAATGCTGTCCGCCTCGTCGATGATGGCCGAACCGAGCCCGCGCATCACCGTGTGCCCGACAAGCCCTTTGCGCCCGGAAACCGCGAGATTGAGGCGGAGCCGCTCGGTATCGGTCAACGGCCCCAGCGCGATCCGGTCCCGGAGGAAGTCGGCCAGCAGCTCCTTGCTCGTGGTGTAGGTGACGTCGGCCGCGTGGCCTTGGCGGCGCTCGGAGACGTCCATCCCGCCAGTTACCACCCCGACGGACAATCCAGCGATGCGGAACAACGCCTCAAACCACCGCGCATCACGGGCCGCGAGATAATCATTGACCGTCACGACATGACACGGCTGCCGGGTCCAACCGGCGATGACCGCCGCCATCGCCGCCACCAACGTCTTGCCTTCGCCGGTGGCCATTTCCGCCAGGCAACCTCGATGGAGCGCGGTCACGCCGATGAGCTGCACGTGGAACGGCCGCAGTCCGCAAACCCGGGCCGCGGCTTCACGCAGTGCCGCCAACGCCTCTGAAAGCAGGCCAGCCTCGCCCACCGTTTTCCGATGCCGGAACCGTTCGCCGATTGCACGGAGCCTGCTTCGGAGCGCGTCATCGCCGAGGTTATTGAACTCCCCTTCCCGGAGGAACGCGCCATCTGCGGTGGCCCGGAAGTGTCCCATCACCGCATCGCGCCGGGCATGGAACCCGTGGAGGAAATGGTTGGCCGCATCAAATCCCTTGGGCAACGGAGATGCCGTGCCAGTGGCCGAAGCGGATTCCTGGAGGGCGGCGGTCACGCGTTTCCCAGGGAGGTTTTCTGGAATACCTGACGGACACGACGGCTCCATTGCTGGAGCAAAGGCTCCCACGGAACGGCCAGTTTCATCACTCCGGTCTGACCGTGGAGAAGTCTTGGAGCATCGGTCCCGGGAACGAGAACCGACCGCAATTCGAACGTCGGAGCGGGCGCCGCGCGTTCGGCCTCGCCACCATTGCGGCCCCGGGCCGATTCATCCGTTTCGGCCGTGGCCTGGATGACCCGCAGGCTGGCCACCGCCATCGGTTTCGAAGGCTGGCCCAGCAACCGGACCCGGCCTTCGGGAACGTTGGTCGAGACAAGCTGAAGGCCGTCACGCGTCGGGATCCGCGCGATGAACGTAAACTTCCGCTCGTTGACCACCTCTCCCAAAACCGTGCCGCGCGGAAACCAGCGACCAAGGAAATCCGCCGCCCGCGGAGCCACCCAGACGCCATCATGACGCGCCACCACGGTGAGTTCGCGCTGACGCCGCTGCAGATCGGCTTCCCTCAAGCGAACCGCCTCCAGGACGCCGTCGATGGACCGTTGGTTTTGCCCCACCCTGGAAATCGCCTGACGCTGCCGCGAAACCGCCTCGGCGAGTTGGGCGGTCACGGTCCGCATTTCGAACGCGAGTTCCGGATCCGCCAATTGCAGCAACGGCTGCCCGGCTTTCACCTGGGTTCCGGAAGGCGCCAGGATCTTTTCGACGAAGCCCGCGTTAGCGGTCGCGACAAGGGTATACTCTTCGGCCTGGACGATTCCCGGAGCGCGCAGGTTGGCCGGCATCGGGATCACGCCGAGCACCAGCACGAGCGCACCGACGATTCCCATGGTCACCGCCCAAGCGCGTGGACGGACACGGGCGAGCTTCGGACTGGACGCCAGATAGCCGACGAATTTCCCCAGTGGAACGAGGATCCAACCGACGAAGCACACGCCCGCCAGAAACAGTCCGACGACGGGAAATTGCGTCGCCACAAACAGGATGATCGAGGCCGACAAAACGATGCGGTAGACGAACGAGGTCACGCCGTAGCCAATCAGCCAACGGGTCTCACGCGGACTGTGCGATGGAGGCTTCTCACGCTTCAGGCCGAAGAGGTTTTTCTCCGCCAGATGCCGGATCAGCCCCAGGCTGCGCTGGGCGAGGTTCGGCAGGCGCAGCCAATCCATCAGCATGTAATACCCGTCGAAGCGCAGGAGCGGGTTCAGGTTGAAGAGCAGCGTCGAAACCGAGGCCGAGAACATGATGTTGAAGGCCAGCGTGTGCAGCAGGCCGGGACCGCTCGCCGCCCAGAAGATCGCGGCCAGGCCGGCGATGACGACTTCGACGATCATTCCCCCGGCTCCGACGAGGACGCGCTGCCAGCGCTCGCGGAACGACCAGGCCGAGGTCGCGTCGACATAGGGCATGGGCGTGAAGACCATCAGCATGACGCCGAAGACGTGGACCTCGCCGCCGAACTTCCGGCAAAGAATGGCGTGGCCGAACTCGTGGAGCAGCTTGATCCCGAAGGTCGCCGCGTAGAGCCAAAGGAGATTCTCCGGGGTCAGCGCCGCGCCCGCTTCGGAGACGACGGCATCGCGGTTTTCGACGACACCTTTCAAGCCCAGCACCACCGCAATCACCCAGATGACCGCACCCCATCGGCTGAAGAGCGGACCCACGACCGGCAATACTCGACGGAGGAAATCATCCGGGTCCCACAGCGGAAACCGGGCGAACATCACCCCGAGCCACTTCGAAACCGTCTCGCGATGGCGGCGTTTCTGGTGGCGTTGAAAGAGCGACGCGGTGTCGGCCGGAAGGTCGGTGAAGATCAGGTTCGCCGCGTAGAGACGGGCGAGCAGCTCTATGACATCCTGTTGGCCGGGCGCGTCCTCGGGATCATCGGCCAGCGTTTCCTCCCACGCTTCTTGCACCGTCCGCGTGCCGTCGAGCCGCTGCACGAAGGCATGGGCGGCGGCGCGCAGCCGGAAGAACTGGTTGTTGAACGGCTCGCGGATGACGAACCACAGCTCGCCCCGGAACCACTGACGATGGGCCTGCACCTGCGGCCGCAACCGCACCGTCACACCGCGCACCCGGTGCCAGGATTCGGAGAAGGTGTTCATGACAAACCTGCTTTCGTCTCAGAACACATGCAGCCGGAACCAGTCGAAAGTCCGGTGCGTCCAGATCCAGAGCGGGTTTCTCCAGCCGGCATGGATGCGCCCGACGCCGGTCATACCGGGGCGCCACCAGGTCTTGGCGTCGGCCGGAAGTTTTGCGCGGACGAGGAACACTCCGCCCGACTGGCGTGACTGCACCGAAGGATGCACACGCTCGATATTCACCGTGATGTCCCGCTCCGGCGCGCTCGCGAGGGCGATCGAGGCGGTCTTGGCTTCGAGGATGTCGTGGACGTCGCGTTCGGCGACCTCCAGTTCAACGTAGAGGGCGTCGAGCCGGGCCATCTGGAACAGAACTTCGCCCTGGCGGAACGGCGAACCGATCTTCTTCCGCAGATCGCCCTCGACCACGACGGACGCGAACGGCGCCCGGATGTCCGACCGTCCGAGGTGATACCGCGTCTGCTCCAGCGACGCCTTGGCCTGATCCACCTGCGCCTGGGCGATGCGCATCTCGGCGAGGTCACCGGACGCGCGGGCCTTTTCGGCTTCCTGTTGATGGCGGTTCACATTGGCGAGCGCACTCGACTGCTGGAGGAGAAGTTCACGGGTGTCGAACCGGGCCAGCACGCCGTCCACCGCCACCTCGTCGCCAACCCGCGCCGCCACGTCCTGCACGAAGCCGTCGAAGGGCGCCGTCACGAAGGCCACCTGGTCGCTCCGCAAGGCCACGGGCGCTTCCACGCGATACGGCAACCGGCCAACGAGGAGGAAGAGGACGAACAAGGCGCCGAAGATGGCGGCCAGCTTGCGGCCGGTGCGTCTGGGCTGAAGGAAGGTCCGTGTTTCGCGCTGGATCCACCGGACAAATCGGCGGCCGAACCAGTGGTCCTTTTCCTCCAAGACATTCAGCCGCCGCGTCACTTGATCGCAGGACAGACGGAGCCGGCGCATGTCGTCGGCTTCAAACGCCTTTTCGCGCCGCTCTACCAATAGGACGCCCACCGTTTGTTCGCCGATCCGTAGAGGCAGCGAGCACAGGTTGCCCGCGCCGGATTCGCGCGCGTAAGCCGCATGTTCACGTAACGGCGCCGGATCATCGGGCCCTGGGAACACGACATCGCGGCCCTCGTCGATCGCTTCTTCCATCGCCAATTCCAGCCGCCGGACGATGTCGGTCTTACGCTCGAATTTCTCGGCTTGGCTGATGGTTTTCAGGCGGATGATCTGGTCCTCCGTCAACCAGCCCAACGCCACGCGATCACAGGCCAAGGCGGCGGCCAACTCGTTGCAGAGCGCCATTCCTGCCGATTGAAATTTTTCCTCCCGCTGGACGAGCAGCCCCAGATCCAGCGCGGTCACCAACCGGCCGTTTTCCTCGCGGACCGTCGCCGACTGCCGGATGGCGAGATACTGCGAAGGCCATTCGGCAAGGATCCGGAGAACAGGCCGGATCATCGCGGACGCAGGCTCCTGCACGAAGGCCAACGCCACGACCGCGTTGCCACCGTCGTCCCCGGCGGAAACCCGGAAAGCCGCATACGCCGGCGAGCCACTCCCGATCGCGGAGGCTTCCGTCATCCCGGTCGAATCCGCCGCTTCGAGCACGGCGGCCTCCGGCCAAGCCCACTCCCGGCTGCGCGGCGAAGAGGCGTCGGACTGGACGGCGAACCGCTGCCAGCCAGCCGTCGGGCTGAGCATGTGGAGCGAGGCCCGCGCGGCGCCGGTCAGCGTGAGGGAAGTCTCGAGGAAGAGCGGCCAGAACTCACGGGGCGGCCCGCTGAACTGCCGCAACCGCTGGAGCGCGGGCGGAACCGGATTCGTGGTTTCGTCGGGTGCGCGCATGACGGATCGGAGGTTCAGTTGAGCCGGAGCACGGCGGCAGCTCCCGGAACGAGCCGCCCGTCGCGATTGTCGATGAGCAGCTTGATCCGTCGAAGACCGCTCGCGGCGTCGATCACGGGCGAGATGAACTCGACCACGCCTTCCACGGTCAGGATCCCGCTCGACGCCGTGACCTCGACGGGAAGTTTCTGGCCGAGCTTAAGCTTGAAGCTCTGGGCGGCGTCGAGGTTCGCGATGAAGTGGCACTGCGTCACATCGACCAGCCGCACCAGCGGCTGACGCGGTTCGCAGACTTCGCCGACCTTCGGCAGCACTTCGACGATCTGGCCCGCATGGGGCGCGCGGATCTCGCGGCGGCGGACCTGTTCGACCGCGAACTCGTATTCCAGCTTCTCGATCTCCTCCCGTTTCTGCGCCTGCTCGACCTCGGCATTGGCCACCCGGAGTTCGAGGGCCTTCTTGGCGAGTTCGTCGTCGCTGACGGAGCGGGTCTTATCCGCGAGCTTCTTGGAGGAATCGTAGTCGCGCTGGATCGTGTCGCGGCGGGCGGTCGCGGCCTCGAGTTCGGATTTCGTTTCCCAGACGATCTTGCGACGGGCGGCCTCGATTTCCTCGGACCGTTTGTCGAGTTCGAGGATGACCGCGCCGTCCGCGACCTGTGCACCGTCCTTGAAGTGGACCAACGCCACCCGGCCAAGAACCCCGGAACTCAGGACCTCCTCACGCACCGGCTGGAGAAACCCCGGCACCTCGGCCGCGCGCGAACCCATCGAACCGGCCACGAGGAGACCGCACAGGATCCCCGACGCCGAAAGGGCCATCGGGCGGATGCACAACGTCGCATGCATGGTCACTTCACCTCGAAGCCGCGTTTCTCGAGATAGGTGCCGGTCTGCACGAGCAGTTCGACCACGGCGCGTTGCCAGTCGAGGCGGGCTTCCAGTTCGGAGACGCGGGCTTCGGCGAGATCCTGCTCGGATTGGAGGACCTTTCTTGAATCGCTCTTGCCGCCATCTAAACGGCTGAGCTCGGTGTCGAGCAGCCGCTGGTTCAGCGACACGACGCCCTGGAAACTCCGGGCCTTCTCGTCCGCGGTGGAGACTTTCCTCAGCACGGTGGCCACCGAATTGATGAGCTCGACCTCGATCGACTTGAGTTCGAGCATCCCCTGCTCCTTGCGGCTCTGGGCGACGCGCGTCTGGCTGCGGCCCTTCTCGCCGCCGGACAGGGGAACCCGGAGTTCGAGACCAACATACCATGAGCTGTAGTCCTTGGTGTAGACGGAATCCCACGAATCCTCGAATTCGCGCCCGAGTCCGTTAAGTCCGAAGCTGCCCTTGAAGTCGAGCTGCGGCCAACGCTGGTTCCTCGCGTAGACCAGCCGGACATCGTCCTGCTTGGTCTTCTCCACCTGCGCGATGTAGAGGGGATGATTGCGGAAAGCCAGTTGCAACGCGCCGGGGCGATCCTGCTCGACGGGCTTGGGATCGAGCTTCTCGGCCGGCTCGATCATCTCGCCTGAAGTCCGTCCAAAGAAGGCGTTCAGCTGCGAGAGTGCGGCCTCAACCCGCTGCCGCGCGTCGGTCACGCCAGCCTTGCGCACGGCCAGACCGGACTCGGCCTGCAGCACCTCGATCTCCGTCATCTTGCCGGCCTCGACGCGGGCCTTGTTGTCGGTGAGGACCCGGTCGGCCATGCCGGCGGAGGACGCCCGAAGCCCGGCCAGGTCCTTGGCCGCGACGAGATCCCAGTAGGCGAGCTCGGATTGCGACAGCACGAGCATCAGCTGCCGGCGATACTCCTGCAAAACCACCCGCGACTGCGCGGAGGCGAGCTTGATCTGCGCCGCTGTCGAACCCCACCCGGCGCCCTTCAACAAGGGCTGGGTCAGCGTCACCGCGCCGAACGATTCGCTTTCACGACCGCCAGGCAGCTGGAGATTGTTCTTCAGCCGACGGTTCTGCCCACTGACCTTCAACCGCCCGCCCGTCGGGAGGAGGCCTTCGATGCCGGCGGAATGGATGCGGTTGCGTTCATCGAAGATCGTCGTGGCCTGGCTGAGGAAACGTTCCCGAGTGTTTTGACGGGTATTGGCCTCTTCCGTGACCGATGCGACGAAGTCGGGTTCGAAGATGGCCCATTCGGCGCGGAGTTGGTCCTTTGCGACGGCCCGCTCCAGCGACTGGGCCTTGAGCCTGAGATTGGACCGGACCACCTCTTCGAGCACCTGGGGCACGGTCATCGCCGTCTTGGGAGCCACGGCCGGTGCCGGTGCGGCAAAGGACGATGACGCCGCTCCCACAGCTCCGGCCAGCAAGGCCAGCCACATTTCCCGTCCGAAACGCTTGGTAAGATGCATAAGCCTGAATCCAATCCGCCGCGCTGGTTCCACGATGGCGTCACCGGGCCGTCCTAGGGAACCGCGACACCGCCGCGTCCAATCCAACCTCAAAGCGCGGACTCCCGGCAACCCATTACAACAAATAGCCACCGACCCTCCCCGCGCGATCAATCTCGTGACCTGCTGCAACAGGCTTCTGCTAAGGTCACGGCATGGCGAGACATTCACGGAACGACCAGGCGGGCGTCGATCTGCCGAAAGCGAAGCTGGACAAGGAATCCATCCGGCAGGCGCTGGAGCTGTTCCAGTATCTGCGTCCCTGTCGGGCGCGCTTCGCGGCGGCGATGGTGGCGCTCTTCGTGTCGAGCCTGCTGAGCCTCGGGTTTCCCTACCTTGCTGGAAGCATCGTCGATGCAGCCGTGCTGAAAAGCCAAGGCGGGCTGATGACGGGCGTCGACCGCACGGCCCTGCTGCTCGTGGGTGTGCTCGCGGTGCAGGCGGGGTTCCAGTTCTTCCAGGTGCTGTCCTTCGCGACGGTCGGCCAACGCAGCCTGGTGGATCTCCGCCGCGACACCTACGCGCGGATGATCTCGTTGCCGATGACGTTCTTCGCCAATCGCCGCGTCGGCGAACTCGCGAGCCGGCTTTCCGCCGATCTCATCCAGATCGAGGACACGCTGATCTCGCTGCTCCCGCAGTTTCTCCGACAGATCACCCTGCTTGTCGGCGGCATCGCCTTGATCGCGGTGACGTCGCTGAAACTGACGGGCATCATGCTGGCCAGCCTGCCGATCCTGACGGTCGTGGCGGTGGTGTTCGGACGCAAGACGCGCGGCATCGCGCGCGAGGCGCAGGACCGTCTGGCCGATACGGCGACGGTGGTCGAGGAAACGCTCCAAGGCATCGTCAACGTGAAGGCGTTCACCAACGAACGCTACGAGCTCGGCCGCTACCAGGACGGTTTGGCCGTCTTCCTGAAGATCACCCTGCGCGGCGCCAAGCTGCGCGCTGCCTTCATCGCCTTCATCGTCTTCGCACTCTTCGGCTCCATCGTGCTGGTGCTCTGGTCAGGCGCGCGGCTGCTGCAGTCGGGCGAGATCACCTTCGGCGAACTCACCCGCTTCATTCTCTACACGACGTTCGTGGCCGGAGCGATGGGCCAGTTCGCCGAGCTCTACAGCCAGTTGCAAAAGGCCGTCGGCTCAACCCAGCGTGTGCGGGAACTCCTCCGCGAAACCGGTGAAGTGCAGGTCAGCCTCGCGCCCGACTCCGAGCCGGCGTTGCCCCGATTGAAGGGCGACGTTCGCCTCGAAGGCGTCCGTTTCACCTACCCGTCGCGCGAGGGCGTCGAGGTTCTCCACGGGATTGATCTCGCGGCCGCGCCCGGCCAACGCATCGCGCTCGTTGGGCCGAGCGGCGCGGGCAAGTCCACGCTCATTTCGCTGCTGCTCCGCCTCTACGATCCGTCGTCCGGCCGGCTCGTGATCGACGGCAAGGACGCCCGCGAGTATCCGCTGACGGCGTTGCGAGCACAGATGTCGATGGTGCCGCAGGAGGTCCTGCTCTTCGGCGGAAGCATCGCGGAGAACATCGCCTACGGAAAACCGGGCGCGACTGCGGCCGAGATCGAGGACGCGGCCCGCCAAGCGAACGCGCACGAGTTCATCGAATCCTTTCCGCAGAAGTATGAAACCCTCGTGGGCGACCGCGGCATCAAGCTCTCCGGCGGCCAGCGGCAACGCGTCGCCATCGCCCGGGCCATCCTGCGCAACCCGGCCATCCTCATCCTCGACGAAGCCACCAGCTCGCTCGATTCCGAGAGCGAACGCCTGATCCAGGAAGCCTTGGAGAAGCTGATGATGGGCCGGACCTCCTTCATCATCGCCCACCGGCTCGCCACTGTGCGTCACGTCGACCGCATCGTCGTCATCGCCGATGGCCGCGTTGCCGAAGCGGGAACGCACGACGAACTCAACGCCATCGAGGGCGGCATCTACCGCAAGCTGGCCGCGCTCCAGTTCCGCGACGAAACGCCTTAAGCGCGCAGCTACGAATCACGGCTTCGACGGCCCGCCCAACACATGAGCCGCCACCGGCAACTGCTTCAGCTCCGCGACCGCTTTGGCCACGATCTCGGCGTTCACCTCGGCTCCGGCCGGCGTTGTGTGGGTGTGGTCGGTGGCGCCGAAGAACTCCGTTTTCACCTTCTCCTCACCCAGTTGCTCATACCGCCGTGCCACCAGCTCGTTCAGATCGACGAACGGAACACCGGCGGCCTTGGCCGATTCAGCGGCCCACTTGCCGTAGTCGTTGGCCGAGCGGGCGACTTTGCCGTCCTTCCAGATGTTGCGCGGGATCGGCGACAGCACCACAGGCGTGGCTCCCTTCGACTTCGCGTCGGCGATGTAGCGGCGGAGATACCAGCCGTAGCTGTGGACGGTCACAGGCCGGCCTGTCTTCGCGTCGGGCGCTTCGGCGGTTTCGTCGCCGGTGCCCTTGATGGAGGCGCGGCCTTTCGGATCTTTCAGGCCGCCGCCGTCGTTGTGGCCGAACTGCATCAGGACCACGTCGCCGGGCTCTATTTCGGCGAGGACCTTGTCCCACAGGCCTTCCGTCAGAAAGGTGCGGCTGCTGCGGCCGCCGAGGGCGCGGTTCTGCACTGAGACCTTGGAGGCGTCGAACCACTTCGCTATCGGCGTGCCCCAGCCGACCTGGCCCTTCGTCCCGTTTTTAACCGTGGAATCGCCGATGAGGAAGAGCGTGGGTTTATTGGTGGTCGCCGCGCCGGGCACGGGCAGCACCGCGCAAAGGAAGACGGCGAAGACGACGAGCGACCTGGCGAAACGGATGGGTATCGGGTTCATGCGATCGGGTTGTTGGCAGGCTGGGCCCGGATCGGAAAACATTCCACCGGTGAATGCCGGGCTTGAATCCGGAGTCTGCCCTCGCATCTTGCCACCATGTCCCCCATTCGCCTCATGACGTGGCGCCGGTTGAGCCCGATAGCCGTGCTTTGCCTGACGCTGGCCTGCCATGCGGCGGCTCCAGGAACCGCCGGGACGCCGATCGATTTCAATCGGGACATCCGCCCCATCCTGAGCGACCGCTGTTACGCCTGCCATGGACCCGATGAAGCCAAACGGAAATCCGGTCTCCGCTTGGACAACGAGGAGGGCGCGTTAGCCCTCCTGAAGTCCGGGGAAAAGGCGATCATCCGGGGCGTGGACCATCTGAAGAGCAGCCTGCTTTCACGCATCGTCAGCAAGGACCCTGAAGAGGTCATGCCGCCGCCGAAGTTCGGCAAGCCGCTCTCCGTGGCTGAAGCCGAGCTGCTGACGCGCTGGGTCAAGCAGGGCGCGCCCTGGCAGAAGCACTGGTCCTTCATCCCGCCCGTGCGGCCCGAGCAGCCCGCAGTGAAGGACCGCAAGTGGCCGCGCAACGCCGTCGACCGCTTCATCCTCGCGAAACTGGAGAAGGAAGGTCTCAAGCCCAACGTAGAGGCCGACAAGGCCACCTTGATCCGGCGTGTGACCTTCGACCTGACCGGATTGCCTCCCACCATCGCCGAGGTCGACGCCTTCCTCGCCGACAAGTCCACCGACGCCTACGAGAAGCTCGTGGATCGTCTGCTCGCCTCGCCCCACTACGGCGAACGCCTCGCGCAGAACTGGCTCGACCTCTCCCGCTACGCCGATACGAGCGGGTATCACTTCGACGGCGTGCGTTTCATGTGGCTCTGGCGCGACTGGGTCATCAACGCCTTCAACGAGAACAAGCCCTTCGACTCCTTCACCATCGAGCAGCTCGCCGGCGACCTCATGCCCGAGGCCACGCAGTCGCAGCGTCTCGCGACCGGTTTCGTGCGGAACAACATGACCAACGACGAGGGCGGCGCCGATCCCGACGAGTATCTCAACAAGTATGTCGTCGACCGCGTGAACACCGTCGGCGCCGTCTGGCTCGGGCTCACCGTCGGTTGCACCGAGTGCCACGACCACAAATACGATCCGATGACGACGAAGGAGTTCTACCGGCTCTATGCGTTCTTCCACAACGTGCCGGAAAAGGGCCTCGACCGCATCCGCACCGACAACCCGCCGCCCCGTCTGCCGGTGCCCACGCCCGAGCAAGCGGTGAAGTTCGTCGAAGCCGACTTCCGCCTGAAGGATGCGGAGAAGACCCTGGCCGACCGCACGACCGAACTCGGCGAAACGCAGGAGAAGTGGGAACGCGAAGTCGTCGAAACGCCGCCCGAGAAACCGGGCGCAACCGCCCTGCGCACGATCCTGACGTTCGACGAGACCCTGGATGGCGTCGCCACGAACGGCTCCGCAAAACTTTCCGGGAAGTTCACGGGAACGAACAATGTCGAGTTCGCCGAAGGCCGCATCGGCAAGGCGCTCAAGCTCGACGGCAAAGCGCACGTCGAACTGGAGCCGGGCATCGTCTTCGACCGGACCAACACCTTCAGCTACGGCGCGTGGATCAAGTTCCAGGGCAAGGAAGGCACCGTCCTCAGCCGGATCGAGAAGGAGCCGGGCTATCGCGGCTACGACCTGCTCATCAGCGAATCCAAACTGGAGCTGCATCTCGTTTCCAAGTGGCCGGACAACGCGCTCAAGGTCCGCACCAAGCAAGCACTGGCCGCGAACCAATGGCTCCACGTCTTCGCAACGCATGACGGCACCGGCAAAGCCGCTGGAGTGAAACTCTATGTCAACGGCACGCCTCGCGAACTTGAGACGCAGAAGGATCAACTTAAGGGCTCCATCACGAACGCCGAACCCATTCGCATCGGTTCGCGAAACGCCCAGTTCCCGTTCACGGGTTCCATCGACGACGTCCGCTTCTACGACCGCGTTCTCACCGGCGACGACATCCGTTTGCTCGTCTTAGACGCGTTCGTCTCCATCATCGCCAAGTCGCGCGGCATACGTTCCGCCGAGGAGCGGTCCGACCTTTCCCGCTACTACAAGGAGAACCACGCCATCGACTTCATCCGCGCCGAGAACGGTCTGACCGAAGCGAAGAAAGTGAAGGACGCCTTCTACACGAAGATCCCGTCGTCGCTCATCATGGAGGAGATGCAGCCGCCCCGGGACACCTACCTGCTCGTGCGCGGCGATTTTCGAACCAAGGGAGAGAAGGTCACGGCCGCGACACCCGCGTTCCTGCCGCCGCTGCCAGCCGGTCCGACGAATCGCCTGACGCTCGCCCGGTGGCTGGTCTCGAAAGAACAGCCGCTCGCCGCTCGCGTCACCGTTAACCGCTATTGGGGAATGCTCTTCGGCAATGGCCTCGTGAAGACGGCGAACGACTTCGGCTCGCAAGGCGAATGGCCCAGCCATCCCGAACTGCTCGACTGGTTGGCCGTGCAGTTCCGAGATGGCGGGGTTTCCAATGAAAAATTGGGAGTGAAAAATTCCAGGGTTGTCGGCGCTTGGGATGTGAAGGCGTTGATACGGCTGATGGTCACGTCCGCGGCCTATAGGCAGTCGGCCGCCGTCTCGCCCGCGAAGCTCGAGAAGGATCCCTACAACCGGCTGCTCACCCGCGGACCGCGTGTGCGTCTTGACGCCGAGTTCATCCGCGACAACGCCCTCGCCGTCTCCGGTATGCTCAATTCCAAGATCGGAGGCGCCAGCGTGAAACCCTACCAGCCGCCCGGCATCTGGGACGGCGTCGATGCCACCTACAAGCAGGACAAGGGCGGCGATCTCTACCGGCGCGGGATGTATGTCTTCTGGCGACGGTCGGCGCACTATCCGTCCTTCGCCACCTTCGACGCGCCCAACCGCGAGGTCTGCACCTTCCTCCGCCAACGCACGCAGACGCCGCTCCAGTCGCTCGTCCTGATGAACGACCCGGCCTACGTGGAAGCCGCGCGCGGGCTGGCGCAGCGCGTGTTCGCAGAAGCTCCGGCCGATCTGAATCGCCGTCTCCTCCTCGCCTTCCGGCACACGCTCGGACGGCTTCCGCAAGGCGAGGAAACCGCGCTGTTGAAGAAGACCTTCGAACAGCAACTCGCCAACTTCCAAGGCGACCCCAAGTCGGCCCAAGCCCTGCTCAAGGTCGGTGAATCGCCCGCGCCCACGTCCATCGACAAAGCCGAACTCGCCGCCATGACCGCCGTGGCCAACGTGCTGCTCAACCTGAACGAGACGATTACCAAGTAGGCCCCAAGGTCTGGCTAGACTAGCCAGAATAGTCGTGGGACCATCTGCACAATGAAGAATACGTGGCAGCTCCAAGAAGCAAAGAACCAGTTCAGCTTGGTGGTGGAGAACGCCTTGACCCAGGGCCCGCAGACCGTGACCCGGCATGGCGAACCGGCGGTGGTGGTGGTGGCGGCATCGGAGTTCCGCAAGACCAAGGCCCGCAGGAAGAGCATCATCGACCTGTTCGAGCCGCTGCGTGGCGCCGACCTCGACCTGTCGAGGGACAAAAGCCTCCCGAGGGACGTGAAGCTATGAGCTGGCTCGTTGATACCAATGTCATATCGGAACTGAGCCGCCGGATTCCAGATCCGAAGGTCAGCAGTTGGCTGCTGGCCAACCAGGACGAGCTGCACGTCAGCGTTCTCACGCTGGGTGAACTGGAGAAGGGTTTGTCCAAGATTGCGGACAAGGCACGAAGGCAGCGATTGGAACGCTGGGTGAGGAACGACGTCCCGACGTGGTTTGGAAACCGTGTTCTAGAGATCGACGTCAAAGTGGCGGTTCGTTGGGGACGCCTTCTCGGCTCGTTGCGCGATCCGCTTCCGGCCATCGACTCCCTGATCGCGGCCACGGCATTGGAGCACCGCTTGACCCTTGTGAGCCGGAACGTTTCGGACTTCAGCCGGGCTGGAGTCGCCGTGCTCGATCCATGGAACTGACATGCTGAACGACATCGAAAAAATCCTTTCCCGCCGCGCCTTTCTCACCCGCAGCACGACCGGGCTCGGCGCGATGGCCCTCGCCTCGTTGTTCCAGCCGTCCCTCTTCGGCGCGGGTGCGGCTCCGTCCGGCAGCGTCGGTGCGCTGAAGACCCTGCACTTTGCACCGAAGGCCAAACGCGTCATCTACCTCTTCCAGTCCGGCGCGCCCTCGCACCTCGACCTCTTCGACCACAAGCCCAAGCTCAAGGAGATGACCGGCGAGGAATTGCCGCCGAGCATCCGCATGGGCCAGCGCATCACCGGCATGACTGCCGGACAGGCCGTTCTTAAGTGCGTCGGTCCCGCTTTCGAGTTCAAGCGCTACGGCAAGTCGGGCGTCGAGCTGAGCAGCATGATCCCGAACATCGGCGGCATCGTGGACGACATCGCGCTCATCCGTTCGATGCACACCGACCCGATCAACCACGATCCGGCCGTCACCTTCTTCGGCACCGGCAACCAGCAGCCCGGCCGTCCCACGATGGGCGCATGGCTCGCCTACGGTCTCGGCAGCGAGAACCAGAACCTCCCGGCCTACGTCGTCCTCGTCAGCGGCAGCGGCGGCCAATCGCTGCAGGCACGCTACTGGGGCAACGGATTCCTCCCCGGCAATTACCAGGGCGTGCAGCTCCGCAGCCAGGGCGATCCCGTCCTCTACGTCTCCAATCCGCCAGGCCTCAGCGGCAACGCCCGCCGTCAACTGCTCGACTCCATGCAGGAGTTCAACCGCAAGCAGCTCGGCGCGCTCGGCGATCCCGCCATCGCCACGCACATCGAGAACTATGAACTCGCCTTCCGCATGCAGACGAGCGTGCCGGACCTGATGGATCTCGCGAAGGAGCCCAAGGAAGTCCTCGAAGCCTACGGCGCTGAACCCGGCAAGTCTTCCTTCGCCAACAACTGCCTGCTCGCGCGGCGCCTGGCCGAGAGCGGAGTGCGTTTCGTCCAGCTTTGCCACCGCGACTGGGATCACCACGGCGGCTTGCCGGACGGCATCAAGAACCAGACAAAGAACACCGACAAAGCCAGCGCCGCCCTGGTGAAGGATCTCAAACAACGCGGCCTGCTCGACGACACGCTCGTCATCTGGGGCGGTGAGTTCGGTCGCACCGCCTATTCGCAGGGAGACATCACCAAGACGAGCTTCGGACGCGACCACCATCCGCGTTGCTTCTCACTCTGGATGGCGGGCGGCGGGGTGAAGCCCGGGCTCGTCCTCGGCCAAACCGACGACTTCGGCTACAACATCGTGGCCGACCCCGTCTCCGTGCACGATCTCCATGCCACGATGCTCCATCTGCTCGGCATCGAGCATACCCGCTTCACCCACCGCTTCGAAGGCCGCGACTTCCGCCTTACCGACATCCACGGCGAGCTGGTGAAGAAGCTGATCGCGTAGCGGCGGCCCGGCAGAATTCCCGAGGGCCAGCCTCCGCGGCGTCCTATTTACCGTCGCCATGATCGACGGGCCGGGCCTTGGTGGTCTTCGTGGATGACGAACAATTGGGGCCTACGGATTGCCGCGGCCGATGGCGTCGACGGTGGGCATCCAGGTGCGGTTGGCTAGGCATGGACTGGAGCGTCCCGACCGAGTTTTCCTCCGAGCCAAACCATCAGGCCGAATCCCGCGAAGACGGTGACCAGGATCGCGGACCGTGTGCCGAAGGATGCGGCCTTTTCGACCGTGGCGGTCAGGCGGATGTCGAGGTCGGCGGAGGTGTCCACCTGCACGGTGCGGCTGAAGGTCAGCAGCCGGCCCTGCTGCGGGACCGTCGCGCGGATGGCGGCGGGCGCGGGCACGGCGGCGTCCTGCTGCTGGATGATGCGCTCGGCGAGTTTCATGAGCGAGGCGTTGTCATCCGCCGTGTTCGCATCGATGAGCTGTTTCGCCTGCTGCTGCGTGTAGGCCACGTTGTTCTGGCTGCGGAGTTGCTGGAGGTTTCCCTTCGTCGGAGCCGCTTCGCCGCCGGCGGCGGATTGCCGGACGTTCAAGCCGATCAAGGCCTGCTGGAGCTTGAGGTTGTGCAACTGGACGCGGGCGTCCTCGTTGAAGGCGTTGTCGTGCTGGCTCAGGCCGAAGGCGTTCTGGAAGGCCCATCGCGCCTGGCCGGCGTCGCCGCGTTCGAGGAGCGTGTTGCCGAGCGTCAGCATCTGTTCGGCGGCCTTGGTCTTCTCCTTGTTCAGGCTCATCTCGTTCGCGAGATACGACTGCACGTCGACGGACACGGGCGCGACCGCCCGGGTGTTGTCCTGCAACTGGAGCGAGCCGGCCCACTTGGTCACCTTCCAGCGTTCGTTCAGGTAGACCTGCCAGGAAATATTTTCCAAAGGCAGATCGAACTTCGGCCCGAGCAACGCGAGGTTCACCGAACCCGAGCCACCTTTGCCTACGCGGCTGGAGTAGAAAAACTCGACCGTCGTGGGCTTGTCGGCGCGCGACTGTTGTTCGAGCGGGATGAGGATTCTGTCCTGGTCGCGCCACGGCCAGACGCCGTTCTGGTTGACGAAGGCGAACCAAAAGCGTGCTTCGGCTGGCAGCGTGAGGTTGAGCAGCCGCTTGTCACCGGGCACGAGGTCGAGGCGGACCTGCGTGAGCATGACGCCGTCATCGGAGACGACGCTCGTGAGCTTCACGGAACTGACACGGGCCGGGAGAAGCTTGGTGGCTTCGCGACGGTCCAACTGCATCGCGAGCTGGAAGGCGGGTTCAACCAAACGATAGGTGAAGTTCGCCGCCGTGTCCGGAATGTCCTGCAACAGCGCACGCGGGATGCCCTGCCATTCGGTCGGCTGCAACGCGGCCGGCAGCGCCCCGATGCGCAGCTGCAGACGTCCGCTGGATTGCACGGTCACGAAGCCGCGTTGGAGGTTGGCCTCATCGGCCTGGATGCCGATGGCGAGCGCGTTGGTCGACGCTTCGGCGAGCGGCGTCTGCCATGTGGCTTGGAGCAGATACTTTCCGATGATGCGGCGATGCAGCTTCACTTCCCAGGTTTGCAGGCCGTTGGTGATCGAGCCGGCCACCGGCAGGAAATCCGCGACCTGCTCGCCCCGGAAACGCACGCCCTCGGCATTGGCCGGGACGCGGATGTGGAGGGCCTTCAGGCCGGTGTTCTCGATCTGATACTGGAGATTGGCCGTGGCCTTGAGCTGGGCCTCGGTGACGGCCAGGTGCTGGAGGCCGGTGACCTGCACCCAGGCGTCGACCTGCTCGACGTCGAGTGCGAGCGCCCAGTCCGGCTGGAGCAGGCGGAAGGCGAGAACGCCCTTCTGGCGGATGCCGGCCTTCTGCGGATCGAGCTGGGTGACGCCGTCGCGCGCGGCCACCTGCAGGCGCATTCCCTGTTCGGGCACGATGACGAGCTGGCCGCGTTGTTTGCTGGCTTCGCGGAAGGCGAGCCGCGGCACGGCCACGTTCTTCGCCGACTTCGTGCCGGGCCCGGCGAGGTTCACCGCGAACTGGGTCTGGCCTTCGGTGCGGCCCTTGAGATGCAGCGTGATGACGCGGCCCTCGGCGGACTTCAGCTCCGTCCAATGGCTCAACGCCCCGCCGCTGATCGACTCGACGTCGAGGCCGGCGGGCAGGGCGAAGCTGATGCGGAAGATGCCGGCGCGGGTGATGGTCAACGCGGCGTTCACCGCGAGGAGAGAACGGTCGTCGCCAAGCGAAAGGGTCTCCTGGGTTTCGACGCGCACGTCGGGTTCCACAGCCGAGGCCTTCACGGTCAGCGTGCCCCTGGCGTCCGCGTGCCGGAACGCGCGGCGCAGCGTGAGACCGGCGATCTGGTTGCGCAGAGGCTGGAGCACGGAGGCCGGGAAATCCTCGAGGTTGATCGCAGAGAGCGAATCGGTCGTCACGTTGTCGAGCTGCACTTCGGAGCCCGTGGCGACGCCGACGGATCCCAACTGGCCGGCCGCCCCGACCACGCCGAGCAGCCCGGCCTTCTGCTCGAAGGGCAACGGACCCGTCGCCACCTGCGAACGGACGACGAGAGTGAACGGCTTGGACTGCTGCGGGCTGAGCGTGACGCGGAGCTTTCGCGTATCGGGATCGAAGCGCCAAAGCGAAACGATGTTCGGGATGAAGCCCAGCCTGTTGGCGGACTCCTGCGGGATCGGGGTAACGACGTCCGTGATGGTGGCGCCGGCCGGAACGTCGAAGACGAGTTCGGCGAGTTCGCCCTGGGCGGGACGGATCTGGACTTGGTGCACGCCTTCGATCACGCCGCCCACGGGCACATAGAGCTGGAACACTTCGGCGTAGAACACGGCCTTCTCCTGGCGCACGTCGCGGCTGCGGGGCTTCCAGGAGATCCACGAACGGGTGACCGGCTCGAGCACGAGCGTAGCGACGGTGGTGTTCGTTCCGCCGGTGCTGCGGAGGACGGACACGGCGTTGGTCGACGCCACGTCGACGTCCATCTCGGGCAACGTGACGCTCATGCGGTTCACCAGGCCATGCGGAGTCGCCAGCTCGAATCCGCTCTCCCCGGCGCGTTGGCCGACATGGATCTGATACTGCAATTCTATCTCCGATTGGCCGTCCGTGAGGGCGGTGAGCTGGTGCGTTCGTCTGCCGACGAGGACCGTCTGGACGTGGCGCACGGAGTTCGACGGGAACACGATCTTTGTGAGCACACCGGGATCGAGCAGGATGGGCAGCATCTGGCCCTGCACGGCGGTCCAACGGATCTTCGCGGTGACCAAGGCGAACTTCTCGTCGATCCGCACTTCCTGGATCACCGAGTCGGCGATGGCCGCCTCCCTTGGCGCATTGCGAACCGCCACTGAAGGACCAGCAGCAGGAGCGGCTTGGACCGATCCGGCCAACGTCGTCAGCCCCAGCAACAGAAGCAGACTCAGTGTCGTCGCCGTCGCGGATGACGCGGGATCGTCGTTCCGCGGAGGCGCCGCGGGCACGCTGAGGACGGCCCGACCCGCTGGCACGATCAGATGGACCAGCAGGAAAAGGACGACAAGAAGGAAGAACGTCCCCGAGCTGTTCGGCAGGCGCAGGATGCCCCAAGCCATACAGGTCCATCCCAGCATCACGAGCAGCCGCTTGTAGTCGTCGCGGCCGCCGAGGAAAGCGTAGCCCCACACGAACAAGGCCAGGACCACCGGCCAAGCACGGCCGATGAACGAATCGCCGCCGGCGTCGTGGGCCACGTTGGCGACTTCGATGGTCAGAGCGCTGCCGCCCTGCTGCACGGGTGCGAGGAGCGTGATGGAGTCGGACGTCGAGACGAGCTGGCTGGATGCCCGTTCGGCTAGATCGAACAGGATGACGGCCGCCAGGAGAACTCCCACCGCTCCGACGACGGCACCACCCAGATGCCGGACACCGAAGCGATGGGAGCCGTTCCCCGACGCCCATTTCCAGGCCCACAACCCAAAGAGAAGAACTGCTCCCGCGAGACCCAGCTTGAACCAGGCATCGCCTGAATGGCCGAAGATCCGCGCCAACGCGGCAAAGCCCGAGACATCCGGCAGGCCGCCCACGGGCGCGAGCGAGCCGCTGCGATAGACCAGCTTCTGCCCGGCATCGGGTTCCAGCTTCCAATCCGCCAGCAGCACCGGCGCGGAGACGATGGGCGCGGCTGCGGTCACGTGGGCGGGATTCTTGGAACGAGTCGCCAGCTTGAGGTCCAAGGTCTGCACGGTGTTCGGATCACCGCGCTGCGGAAGTGGGATCAGGTCGGACGCGCCGTCCTTCACCGGGACGACGGTGGCGCCGTTGACGGTGACCGACCAGAGCTTGGCGTCGGCAGGAAGCGTGAGCTTGAGATGCGGATTGCCGCGGTTCTTCACGAAGTAACGGGCGTCCGTGATGACGTCGCCGTCCTTCGAGATGCGGGTGGTCAACGCGGCACGATCGACGACAAGGCTGAGCGTCTCGCCCTGCACCAAAGGACTCAGCGTGAGCTGAAGGTTGAACGGCCGCGAAGCGTAGCGGTAGGCCTTGAGGATCGGCGCGTCGAAGAACAGGCGGTATTCGGCGGGCACCTCGGCGGTCTCCAGTTCGAGCAGGTTGGACGACACGTTCGAGGGCTTCACCTGGAACTGATACGCGCTGACCACGAGCGTGTGGCCCTGTTCGTTCTGGGCATCGACCGGCCGCGCTCCGGTGAAGGTCAGCGTGTCGCCCTGCGCCTTGAACGGCCGCTCGTAGCTCGCGAGCAGGGTGTAGGCGCCGGAGACGGGGGTGTTCATCGTGACAAGGTATCCGTTGGTCGTCTTCTGCCAGTTGCTGCGGAGGTCCTTTCCGGTGAACTCGACGTTGAAGTATTCGTCGGACAACGAGACGAGGAACTGCGACACGGGCGCGCCGGAGATGAAGAAGTTCATCGTGCTGCTGCCATAGGCGATGCCTTCGCCGATGGAGAAGAGGTGGAACACGTCGGCCTGGATCGACTGCGGCAGGCGCTCGACGCGCAGAGCCGCCTCCCAGTTCGGTTCCGCCAGCCGGAAGGCCGCCTGGATGCCCGCGACCTTGCGGGGAAAGAACGCCGTGGCGATGTCGCTCAATCCCACCGTGCGGTCCGGCGTGAGCCTAAAGCCCGCGTCCGCCGACACGGCGATGTGGCCGCGCGTGGACTTGGCCTTCAGCACTTCGATGCGGGGCAGGTTCCAGTTCGTCCGGCCCAACGCGCCGTTGCGTTCGAGGCGCAGCTGGATGACCTGCCGGTCCGCGATCGGGGCGCCGTAGACGAGCCGTAGTTCGGCCTCGGGCTGGTCGGCTGGTTCACGGACGAAGTAGTCGCTGAGTCCGGAGGCGGTGACCCGCGCGATGGCGAAACCCTTCGGGATCCGCAGCAGCACCTCGCGCAGCGGCGCCTCGCGGATGTCCAACTCGAACTCCGCGTCGATCGCCAGCTCGGTTTCGCCGAGATGATACGCGAGCAGCTGCGACACGCTGAGCTCGGGCAGGACATTGTCCGCCTGGATGCGCAGCGCGAAATCGGTGCTGGAGAAACGGAACGCGAACCGCTGGCCGGACTTCGCGCCCAGCCACGCCTTGGTCGCCGCGGTTTCAGGGAACTGCTCGGGCGAAATCTGCGACAGGCCGGTGGACTTGACCACTTCCAGCCGGACCGCGCCCTCGTTGACGACACGGATGTGTCCGGCGAAACGCGTCGCGCCTTCGGGCTTCAGCCGCATCGTCTCGACCGACTGCGGCAACGCCCCCAGCTCGGTCTGCATCTGCACCAGGAGCGAGAACACGTCCTTCTGCGGCTGGTTGAACTGCACGACCAGCATGCGGTCCTGCGTCTGCGGCACGGGCTCGACCTTCCACGAAAGCACGTTCACGCCCTGCACGGCGGTGACATTGCCGGCGCCCGAAAGCGTCAGGACGATCCGGCTGAGTTCGCCCTGCATGACCTTGCCCTCGATCAACGCGTTCTGCCGGACGAGCCCGGCGCCGACGCTGACCTGCGCGAGCATCTCGGCCGCGTAGAACAGCTTCCCTTCGGCTTCTGGGCGCGATTCCTTCCAGGCCAGCCGCACCGTGCCGTCCGGAGGGAGAAAGCTGCGGAACCCGTCGCCGCTCCGTTCCGGCCGCGCCGCGTTGGCGAAGGCGAATTGCGTGTCCGGCGCGACGCCGCGCAATGTCACCGGCTGCAACGGCGACGAGGCCACGCGGAAGTCGACGTTGTTCCAGCCGTTCGCGGGCTTCACCGCCGCGTTGAAGCGAAGCCGCACCGGATAATCGCCGGGTTTGTCGAAGACGGCCATGAAGTTGCCGTTCACGAAACGCAGCCGCCAATCGGGATGGCGGTCGAGTTCATTCAACGCCACCGCGCCGGCCAGCAGGGTGAACGACGCACCGCGCGGGTTGTTCACGCGGACCATCGCGGAATAGATGAACGACGCCGCGCCTCCCGCGAGATAGCCCTCCAGCTTGAAGTCGCGCACGACGACGCTCCGCGCTTCGGGATCGGTCGGGGTGACGTTCAACGGGATGCTGTAGCTCGCGCCCTGCAGGCGGAAAGCGAGCGGCTCCAGGTCATCGGCCTTGTTCGGGCCCCGGAGCGTTTCGGGAAGGAACTTTGCCTCGATGGGCACAAGGCCGGTCGTGTTGACCGGTTCGGCCGCCAGATCGGCCGCGACATCGACCTTCAGGAAACCCTGCGCGAGCGCGGACTGCGGCGACGAGAAGGTGAGGGGCCTCACCGGATTGGCCCACGTCCGAAGATCGCGCTCTGCCGTGATCATGACGGCAAGCTGGGTAATCGGCTTGTCGCCGCGCTTGGGCCGGAGGACGAGCGCGCGCACACCGTTGGTTTCCTGACGGACACCCCAGTCCTGCAATGCCGCTCCGGTCACGCTGCGGATATCGCCTTCGCCGCCGAGGATGAGGGTGAGCTCGCGTGGATCGCCTTGCAGGATGTCGAACACCGCCTGGACGGCGTGGGCGTGCTTGTCGCGCGTGATCTGGAGAGCGTGCTGGATGGTGGTGGAGTGGATGACGCGCTCGGACGCGGCGGTGCCGAGAAGGTTCGCCTCAATGGTCAACCGCGCTTTGCCGTCTTCGGCGCCGCCGTTGATCGAGATGCTCTTGGCTTCGACCTTGGTGTCGGCGGCCGAAGTGCGAAGAAGCGATGCGGCGAGAAGAAGGGTTCCCAGAACCAGTCTTGGAAGGAGACGTTTCATTTGAGTTGGGAAATCAGTGTGCCGAAGCGCTGCGTCGGATGTGTCAGGGGCTTGTAAGAAAAGTGTCTGTCGCCGTAGGCCGGGCGTCCTCGCCCGGCCAGGAGGATTGTCCGCGCAGAACGCGAAGAGGCGCGAAGAAGACAAGACCGGTAGGGCGAAGGCTCCCGCCGAGCCGCCTGGAAACCAGCTCCTACGCCGAGTGGTTCTCGCGGGAAGCCCGCCGGATTGGATGCCTGAAGGAAGTGCCGCCGTGGCGTGTTCGTGTTTCCGAAACCACCAAGGCGGCTCGGCGGGAGCCTTCGCCCTACCAGTGTCGCCGTTCCTTCCTTCATCTGTGGTCTCTGTGTCATCGGCGGTTCCTGCTTCGTGTTCCTTCGTGGTCTGAGTGGATGAAGCTCACTGCCCCGAGAGCGTCCGGGCCTGCTGGATCATCGTTTCGAGCTGTTTGGGACGCGGATCGGCGGGCGTGAGTTGCGGCACGCCCCGCAGGTAGCCGAGCAGCTTCGAGGGCGTCACCTCGGCGGCGAACGGGCTGGCCACAAGCCATTCGCTGAAAGCCGATGCCGTCGCGGCGAGTCGCAACGTCGGACTGGCCTGGTCGAGCCCGGGCGCAGGCGTGGCGTAGGGCACGATCCACTCGTGCTCGCGGTAGTCGGAGGTATTCGGCACGCGGAACCGGACGCGCACCGTGGCGAGCGGGCCTTCGCCGGCCGGATTCACCTGCACCGTGTAGAGCGCGTTGCCGGCCTCGGCCGCGCCGATCTCGGCGGCGTCGACGGTGTTGTCACGGAACTGCTCCTTCTTCAACTGGTGCTTCGCGTAGCCGATCTGGCGGTAGGACGTGACGCGGCGCGGATTCCATTCCACCTGCACCTTCACGTCGGACGCGGCCACCTTGAGCGCACCGGCGAGCTGCCCGGCGAACTCGGTCGCGGCGGCTTCGGGCGTGTTGATGAAGCCATAGCGGCCGTCGCCGTTGCGCGAGAGCACTTCGAGCAGGTCGTCGTTGAAGCCGTCCCAGCCGATGCCGAAGCAGTCGAGCGCGACACCCTGTTTGCGATGCGCCTCAACCTTCTGCTTCAGCGAATCGGGTTCGACATCGCCGAGATTGGCCGCGCCGTCGGTGATGAGGACCACGCGGTTGACGCCGCCGGGGACGAAGTGCCGGAGCGCGGTCTTGTAGGCGACGTTCATCGCCTCTTCGAGATTGGTGCCGCCTTCGGGCGTCAACCGTCCGATGCGCTGGGCCAGGTCACCGGCCTCGGCCACGGGAACACCGTCGACCCAGAGACGGGCCGTCCGGGCGAAGGAGACGACGCTGATGCGGTCCTCGGGCAGGAGCTGGGAACCCAGGGTGCGTATGCATTCCTGGAGGATGCGCACGCGATCGGCGCGTTCCATCGATCCGGAATTGTCGATGGCGAGGACGAGATTGTAGGGCTTGCCCGGCTGGCGACCGGCGGCGGCCGTCTTCACGGAGAAGCGGACGAGGTCGCGGTCGTGCGCGAAGGGATACCGCGCGCGTTCGGACGCGAACGCGATGGGCACGCCGGGGGCCGGTTCCGGATCGCGGTAGTCGAACGCGTTGATGAACTCCTCGCTGCGGACGGTCGCGGGATCGGGCATCACGCTCTTCTCCAAGCTGGCGGCGGCGAGCTTGAACGACACGTCGCTGACATTGAGCGAGAAGGTGGAGAAGGCGTTCTCCACCGTGGCAACCTCGGGCTGGGGAACGGCGGCGTTGGGCGCAGGTTTACGAGTGGCGGGGGCGTCGATCTCACGAGCCGCTTCCACAGGGGTGGCCGCTTGTGGTTTCGCCAAGGAGAGCTGCTGGTTGACCTGGTCCAAGTGCCTTCGAAGCTCCGCAACGCCTTGGACACGGGTCTTCAAGTTGTCTTCTTGGTGCTTCTCCCGGTAAGCGTCGGCGACCGCATTGGCGAGCTTGGCGGCAACCTCCGGGCTGGAGTCGGTCGCGGAGATTTCAAGGAGGCTGGATTTGGCGTTCTTGGAGACCGAGATTTTCGACTTCAATCGACTGATTCCACTCTCGATTCCGCCATCGGAGATTCCGGGGACATCCGCCAAAGCCCGGGATCGAATCGCGCGGGCGAGGACATCGGGCGAAGTGATCGCCTCTTGTTCGGTGGCGAGGAAATAAGGGTCGTAGCCCGTCGCTCGCCCGTTGCTCAATCCCTGAATGTCGGTCCTGTCCTTGTCTACAGCGACCGTCGCCGATCTTCGTGATGATCCTGTCAAACCATCCAACGTCCGGCCAAACAACGACTGCTTTGGCGCCGACTCGACCTTCGCCTGATCGATCACCTTGACCCCGGAGTTCTTGGCACTCAGATCGGAATCGAGCATTTCCTGCTCGACCCTCTGCGACAGCGCAGCCTGTAGCCTTCCGAGTCGGTCGACCTCTTTCTGCGATTCTGTATCCGCTCCGCTTCGGCCAAGCGCGCGAACCGGTGCGGGTTTGTTCTCTGCCAACTGCCGTCCACGGGCCGCGACCGATTCAGGGAGGCTCTTCAGCTCCTCGATGGCAACCGCGGTGGCGTCGACTCGTTTTCGGGCCACGACGATTTCGCCGAGGTTCTGCTCCGTCAGTTGGGGCAGCGCGATGGCCAGGCCGCGAAGCTTGGAGGCGGCGACGGCGGTTTGCTGGGAAAGCTCCGAGAGGCGTTTGACATCCGGCTCTTTCTTGTCCGCCCCGGCGCGGCCTCCGAGCGCACCGATCCATGCGGGATCTCCCACGGGCTTAAGCCCCTCATTCAGTTTCGCACGCTCTTCCGGCAGTGGTTCCGCAACATCGAAGTCCCTGACGTCCTTGGATGCGGGGGCGAGGCTAAAACGAACCTCGGATTTCGCCGTTTTCTCGGAAAGCCCCTTCGCTAGCATCTCCTGTTTCGCTTCCAGCTCCGGTTTCGCTGCGTCCCAAGCCGTCTTGCCATCCGCGCGGCCATTTCTGGACTGGTCGATGGTGTCGCGGAGGTCCGACCCGGCGAACAAACGTTCGTTGGCAGGTATGAAGGCCAGGGACTCATTCCCCGCCTCGCCGAAACTGGCCTGCGCCTTCTGGCCGAGGGCGGGAAGTTCCGCCGACTTCTGCCGCAGGGCAGGTTCCTGTGCCATGCCTTCTGGACCGGAGGCGGGGCCGTTGACCTCGGCAAAGTAGGCATAAGTCCCCGGAACAGGCGCCGCAATGGGTGCGGAGTCCGGCTTGTCGAACGCGGCAACGGACAGGGAGTCCTGGAGTTCAATGGTTTTTCCCGTCGAATCTGAACGGTTGAAGGCTGCTGCTCCGGCGCGGCGCGATTCAGCATACAGGGAGGGTGCCACAACCGTCAGAGGAGCTGGTGCTGCGGCAACCGCGTCGTCGTAGAATCCGCGGACGCCTGCGGATAATTTGCTCTGGTCCGGTTTGGCGGGCGGAATTCCCGACTCTGTTCCAAAGCCACCCAGACCTAAGGACTCGTTCCGATCAACTGACCGCAGTCGCGCTCCGGCCACCTTGTCTCCATCGGCGGGCTTACTCTCGAACCACCCGAGGGGCTGGCCTTGCGGCGACGGCGCAGGTGGTGGTGGCGGAGCAGGCGAGGGCAAGGGCGCGGCAGGCGTTGAAGCAGCAAGGCCGCGATCCAAGGCGAGGTTTTGGCGTCCGCCTCCTCCTCCTCCCATGCCGCCAAAGCCGCCACCGAAACCACCTCCACGGCCACCGCCTTGCATCACGGCACCAGAATCGGTCGATGCAGCGGAACCAGTGGAAACCGCTCCGCCGCTTGAGCGGAAGAATCTTCCGACAGCGGGGACGTCGCCCAGCATCGGAGCCGCCGCTGACGCAGAGATCGCCGGTTCTCCGCGACGCGACAGGACCTGGCCGTCCTGTGGGGCCAGCGTCGAGAGGCTGCGGACCGGCACTTCCATTGGCTTTCCCGAAGACACGGAGAACTCCACCACGCCGGAGCCGTCGCTGATTGCGCCCCGTTCGGACGAGGATGACACCGGCGGCACCGGTCTAAGAACGGTTCCGTAGCTTCTCTTGTATCCCTTGACCGCCAACTCCTCTGAGGCCGAAGAAGGGTCCGCCCTGAAGTAGTTCAGGGCCACGGCCGGCCGGCCAGTTTCCGTCGGCTTGTCGGCAAGGCCGACATCGGCGAGGCCATCCTTCGCCGACCCCAGATAGATCGACGGGCGGGCGGGCGCCTTGGAAGCGCGGCCTTCTCGGGATTGAGCGCCTTCTTGATCGGACAGGCTGTTCGAATCCAGTTTGATTTCCTCTCCCGCCGCTGGAGTGAAGGCCCAACTGTCAGTCTTTTGCCCACGCCGACGCTCTTCCTTTTCGATCGGCGAACGAGCCGATGTTGCCCGGCCGAAGTCTTCTGAAGCCGCGGCGACTCCCTTTGTAGCCGGTCTTTCCGACTGCGACGAACCGTGCGCCGACGCTGAAATGTCGGACCGGCCATCCAAGGATCCAGTCAAAGTGGGCAGGGCGGTAACCCCATCCGGTTTCTTCTTCGAGAGTCCGGCGAAGAGAAAATCCATCGATTCAGCCAACCGATCCTCGGGCAGGACACTGGTGCGAATCAGCAGCACGGCGACGCCGGCCAGCATGGCCAACATCGCGGCCACCGCGCCGGTTTCGCGCCAGGGGATGGCGATGCGCGGTTTCTTCGAAGCAACCGGCAACTGAACGGTCTTGAACGCGGCTAGCAATTTTTCCCGACGCTCATCGGACAGCTTCAACGGCTCGGCCGTCGGCCCGGCTTTGTCGGTGGACATCGCCCCGGCTTCGCGGACCAGCCCGATGGTGCGGGCGAGTTCTTCGTGGAGTTTGCGAAGGTCCGCATCGGCGGCGGTCTCGGCGCGGAGAACTGCGGCTTCGGCTTCGGTCAATTCGCCGAGGAGCAGCGCGGTCAGGCGGAGTTCGCGGTCGTCGCCGGGCGGAGGAATGGGAGTGGAAAGGTTCATGGCAGGAGTCCCGCACGGTTGAGCTCGGCGGCGAGGGCCTTGAGCGCGTGGTGGAGGAGGTAGCCGACGTTGCTGGGAGAGAGGCCGGTGCGTTCGGCGATCTGCTGGTAGGAAAAATCCTCGTTGAACTTCAGCCGGACGACTTCACGGCTGCGTTCGTCGAGGGCGGCGAGGCTGAGGCGGACGAGGCCGATGCCTTCCCAGCGGATGATCTGCTCGTCGGGCAAGGGCTCGGTGTCGGCCGTTTCCTGGTCGGTGTCGGCGGCGGCGGGCAGGCGGACGATCTTGTCCGAGCGGTGGAGCTGGTTGGCGGCGAGGTTGTGGACCGTGCGGTAGAGCCACCGGCGCGGGTCGCGCACCTCGGCAAACTGGGAGTGAAGTTTCATGAACGCGTCCTGGACGATGTCCTCCGCCGGGGCGCGGCCGCCCACGAGCCGCAGCGCGTAGCTGAGGAGCGGCGACTCCAGCGCGTCGAACAGCTCCTCGATCGTCTCGGATCGGGGCGGCTGGCTGGTGCTGGCGGATTCTGGACTGGCCACGGTCATCGGCTTGTTCTCAGGCACCGGCGCATCATCGCGGTCGTCGCCGGTCCGGTTTCTTTGGTCCGTTCAGCGGAGGCATCTCACCCTCTACGACAAACGAACGGACCAATCCTTAGACGAAATGTTTCAGCGGATGCTCCGGGACGCTCCGCCAGGCCTTGCCGGGACCGGCAAACTCCCACAAATAGCTCTCCGGGATGGTGGCGGCCAGTGGCGGCGGCCTTCATAGGCCGGACCGGGGGTGCTTCCAATGACCAAGTGGTCGACTTCGCCACGGGAGCCGCCCAGTCTTCCCTGTAACCACCCCGGTCATCGCTGGTCTTCCTCTCGGACCAACCACCAACCCACAACCTGCCCTATGAAAGCACTCAGTTATCTGTCCCTCCTGGCCGCCACGTCGCTCACCGCACTTGCCGCCGAGCCCAAGGCCGATGTCGCCGCCGCCGCCGCCAAGCTCAACGACAAGTCCAGCTACGCCTGGACCGCCACCAGCGAGATCGAAGGCGGCCAATGGACGCCCGCGCCCGTCAACGGCAAGACCGAGAAGGGCGGCTTCACCCACATCGCCACCAAGATGCAGGACAACGACATCGAAGTGGCCATGAAGGGCGAAAAAGTAGCCGTGAAGACGCCTGATGGCTGGAAGTCCGCCGCCGAACTCGAAGGCAACAGCGAGGGACGGCCCAATTTCGCCCGCTTCTTCGCCAACCAGCGCACCGCCGCTTCCGAAGTGACCAACTTCCTCGCCAAGGCCAAGGAAGTGAAGTCGGCCGACGGCAAGTTTACCGTCGAATTCACCCCTGAAGGCGCGGCCGACCTCGCCAGCTTCCGTGGTCGGCGCCAGGGAGCCCCGGCACCGAAGAACGCCTCGGCCTCGGCCATCGTCTGGGTCAAAGACGGCGTCATCGCCAAGTATGAGCTGAAGACCAAGTCCACGATCACCACCCAGGACGGCGAAGACCGCACCATGGCCCGCACGACCACCGTCGAGATCAAGGACGTCGGCACCGCCAAGGTCGAAGTTCCGGCCGAGGCCAAGTCCAAGCTCTGATCGATCGACCGTTTACCAGGCGGGTCGGTGCTGTTCCGGCACCGACCCGCTTGCAACCGGGTTTCATCCCGCGCAGTTTCCCGGAACCGTTTCCTGACCCGACCCCAAGATTTATGAAGTGGATCGTCCTCGTGATCGTGCTCGCCGCAGCCGGATTCGGCGGGTGGAAGTATTGGAGCAACAACAACCCCGCCGCCGGGCAAGTGGAGTTCCGCTCCGCCGCCGTGGCCAAGGGCGACGTCACCCAGTCGGTGAGCGCCAACGGCCAGTTGTCGCCCATCAAGACCGTCGCCGTAGGCAGCCAGATTTCCGGCCAGATCACCAACCTCACGGTCGACTTCAACTCCCCGGTCAAGGAGGGCCAGCTCCTCGCCGAGATCGATTCCGGCACCTACATGACGCGGATGAAGTCCGCCAAGGCCGACCTCGCCAACACCCAGGCGAGCCTCGAACTCGCCGAGCTCAATTTCAAACGCTCCGAGGAGCTCCTCAAGAACAAGCTCATCGCGCAGTCGGAATACGACCAGACACGCGTCCAGCTCCAGCAGGCCCGGGCGCAGGTCCTGACCCGAGAAGCCTCCGTGGCCACGGCCGAAGTCGACCTTTCCCGCGCCACGATCTACGCCCCGATCAGCGGCGTGGTGATCAGCCGCAACGTCGACATCGGCCAGACCGTCGCCGCCAGCCTTAACACCCCCACGCTGATGACCATCGCCAACGATCTCCGCAAGATGCAGATCGACGCCATGGTGTCCGAAGCCGACGTAGGCAACGTGACCGAGGGATTGAACGTCGAGTTCACCGTCGACGCCTTCCCCGGCCGGCCGTTCAAGGGGATCATCCGGCAGGTGCGCTTCGCGGCGATCACCAACCAGAACGTCGTGAACTACTCGGCCATCATCGACGTGGCCAACGACGACCTGAAACTCCGGCCCGGCATGACGACAACCGCGACAATCATCACCGGCCAGAAGAAAGCCGTGCTGCGTGTCCCAAAGACGGCCTTCCGCGCCAAGCCGCCCGAGGCGTCGATCATCAAGCCCGCGTCCGGAACCAACGCCACGACGATCGCCGATGCCGCCACCACGAACTCTCCCGTCGCTGCGGGCCCGGACGGCATGCCCATAGCGCCTTGGACCGCCCAGGGACGGCGACCCGAGTCCGGCGAACGCGAGAAATGGATGGCCACGCTCACGCCCGAGCAGAAGAAGGCCATGGAAGACCGGATGGCCCAGATGCGCGCCCGTTTCGCCGAAGGCGGCGGGGCAGGCGGTGCCGGGGGCGGCCGCGGGGGCGGAGCGGGTGGCGCAGGCGCCGCTGTTCCGCGGCTTCGCGTGGGCGATGCTCCGGTTTCCCAGAGCCTCTATCTGCTGGTGAAGACCAACTCCCCCGACGGGAAGCCCATCCAGATGGCGCGGAAGGTCACCATCAAGACCGGCCTGGAAGACGCGGCGAACGTCGAAGTCCTCGACGGACTCAAAGAAGGCGACGAGGTCATCACCGGCGTGGTGGTCACCGACACGACGGCAACGGCGGCGCGGCCCGGAGGCGGCGCGCCCGGTGGGATCGGCAGCCCATTCGGCGGCGGCGGATTCCGCGGACGTTGATACGCCTCACTACGCTCCCAGCCATGTCCACGCCCATCGTCCAGCTTGAGGACTTCAAGAAGACCTACCAGTCGGGTGACATCCAGGTTCACGCCGTCCGCGGGGTTAACCTCACCGTCCAGGCCGGCGAGTTCATCGCCGTCATGGGCGCATCCGGTTCCGGCAAGAGCACCCTGATGAACACGGTCGGCTGCCTCGACCGCCCCAGTGGCGGGCGGTTCATGCTCGACGGAGTGGAGGTAAGCAAACTGGACCGCGACCAGCTGGCGGACCTCCGCAACCAGAAGATCGGCTTCGTCTTCCAGGGGTTCCACCTGCTGGCCAGGACCAGCGCCCTCGAGAACTGCGAGCTTCCGATGCTCTACGCCCGGCCCTCGAAGTCCGCTTCCGCCCAAAAGGCGCGGGCGATGAAGTCGCTTGAGCAGGTGGGCCTGGGACAACGCTTCGACCACACGCCCAACCAGCTTTCCGGCGGCCAGCAGCAGCGTGTCGCCATCGCCCGCGCGCTCGTCAACGACCCCAAGCTGCTCCTTGCCGACGAGCCCACCGGCAACCTCGACAGCCAGACCAGCATCGAGATCATGGGAATCTTCCAGCACCTCAACGACGCGGGCATGACCATCATGATGGTGACCCACGAACTCGATGTGGCCAGCTACGCCAAGCGGATGGTGGTCATGCGCGACGGCCGCATCGTCCGTGACGAACAGGTCGGTCCCCGCCACAACGCCGTCGAAGAACTTGGCAAGCTGACCCGCGAACAGGCCGCCGTGAACCTCGCACCATGATCGTCCTAAACGCCCTCAAGCTCGCCCTCCGCGCCCTCAAGCGGAACACGCTGCGTTCCCTCCTGACGATGCTCGGCATCATCATCGGCGTCGCCGCCGTCATCTCGGTCGTCAGCATCGGCAACGGTGCCAAGGCCCGCATCGAGGCGTCCATCGCGAGCATGGGCCAGAACGTCGTGCAGGTGATGTCGGGAAGCTCCCGCCGCGGCGGTGTGTCCATGGGTTTCGGTTCCGCCGGCACGCTGACGAAAGAGGACTATGACGCGATCCGCAAGGACGTGAAGGGCATCGCCGGCATCAGCCCCGAAGTCCGCAACAGCTCCCAGGTGGCCGTCGGCAACAAGAACGCCCGCGTCTCCATCATGGGCGTCGGCTCGGACTACCCCACCATCCGCGCCTGGAAGTTCGCGGACGGCGACAACTTCAACGAGGGCGACGTCCAGCGGGCCAGCAAGGTGGCCCTCATCGGCAAGACCACGGCGACCACCCTCTTCGGCGAAGGCGAGAACCCCGTCGGACAGATCATCCGCATCGGCAGCGCCCCCTTCACCATCGTCGGGCTGCTCGCGCCGAAGGGCATGAGCATGTTCGGCAGCGACCAGGACGACGTCATCCTCATGCCCTACACCAGCTCGATGAAGCGACTCTCGGGCGGCACTTCCTTCCGTTCCTTCATGGTCCAGGTCGCCGATCCCAAGGACATCGACGCCGTCCAAGCCCAGATCAACGAGCTGCTCCGCGAACGGCACAAGACGACGGAGGAAACCGACGACTTCATGACCCGGAACCAGCAGGAGATCAGCGAGGTCGCCACCGCCAGTTCGGAGACGCTTACGATCCTGCTTGGCTCCGTGGCCGGGGTGTCGCTGCTCGTCGGCGGCATCGGCATCATGAACATCATGCTCGTCAGCGTGACCGAGCGCACCCGGGAGATCGGCGTCCGGCTCGCGGTCGGTGCGCGCGGCCGGGACATCCTCATGCAGTTCCTCATCGAGGCCGTCACCCTCAGCATCGTCGGCGGCCTGATCGGCGTCCTGCTCGGCTGGCTCGCGTCGGACCGGCTTTCCAGCCTGATGCAGACGCCCACGTTGATCGCGACCAACTCCGTCATCATGGCGTTCTGTTCCAGCGCCCTGATCGGAATCTGCTTCGGCTTCTTCCCCGCCCTCAAGGCCTCCAACCTCGATCCGATCGAGGCGCTCCGCTACGAATAGCCTGACCGCAGCTTGTCGGTGCGGCGCGGACCCCGGCTAGTCGTCCCAGGAGAACTGCTGGAACAGGCAGATGAACCCCGGCTGTTTTGGATCATCGCCGATGGGGAACAATGAGACGACGAGCTGTTCGGGCCGGGCGATCTGTTTCCCCGCCAGAGGCACCTCCCTGCGTTCAGCGACGAGAAACGACACGTCCGACGCGACGGTGACGACGTTTGTGACCTTGGGCTTCCGTTTGAAAAGCCCGCCGATATTGACGCCCCGCGGTGCGGCGTCTTCGTCGTCATCGCCCTCCTGATAAACCGCGCCGGGTTTGAGGAACGCGGCCACCTTCATGCCGAAGAGCAGATACTTCTCGCCCGCCCACTGGTCGATCAGGCCGGGCGCCCACGAGAAACTCCCGCTCCAGTTCAGTTCCGCCCGTTCACCTCCCACCGGCATGACCGCAACTTTCAGATGCAGCCCGAACTCGCGGTTGGTCAGGGTGTGGTTGACCGCCGCGTCCAACGAGAACGCCGGTCGCCGCTCGCCCGAATCAAACCGCGCGGCGACCGCCTCGGTTCCGGCAAGATAACGATCGCCGAGATACAGCAGGTTGACCTGTCCCTGTTGGCCCAGTGCGGCGACCGCCTGGGTCAAAAGGCCGTTTGTCGGGAACTGCGGCGCAACCTTGGAGTTCTTCGGAAGAAAACGGAGCACCGCCACCGACACACGAACCGGCTGCTTCCTCGATGCCGATTTATCAGCGACCGACGGAAGCGTGTCCACGTCGATGAAGGTGACCTGCGCCATGGCGGACCACGGCGCAAAAGTGATCGCTGCCGCGACCAATAGGACCAACGTGTGCGAAGGGAGAGACCGCGGATTACATCCGAAACCGCGAGCCTCGGCGGATGTTCGCTTCGAAGGCGTTCCCGAGGGAACGACTCGAACATGTCGGGCCGAAGTCATTGCCTACTGGAGCACCGTCGGATTCAGGAGAAGGAGGATGGTCTGCGCCTCCTTGTTGCCCATCTCCGCCGTCGTGGCGTTGATGATGAGCTGGCCGCTCGTGCAGTTGCGGCTGCCACTGAAGGAAACGGTCTTGTTCACGGGAAGCTCGTAGATCTCGTTCTCGGTGGGTTTGCCCTTGGGGTTGAAGAGCTGCGCGAGGTTCAGGCCTACGTCAACATTCTGTGAAACGTCCTTCCCGAGAAGACCCGACTTGCCGAGCGCGCTGACCGCTCCGCCGGCGAAGCTCAGGAACTTTTCGCCCTGCCAACGGTCCACGATTTCAGGAGACCAGCTGACCTCGCCCTCCCAGTTCAGCCCGAACTTGTCCCCGCTTCCCGGACGCGGCGTCACCTCCAGCTTCACACCGTAGGCCGTGGCCGGCGGAATGGGCGCCCCCGGTTTGCCGATGATGACGATCGGCCTTGTCTCCAAGGCATCGAACTTGGCCTTGGCCTTGTCCTCAAGCCGCAGGTCGCGGTTGGCCGTGTAGAGGATGCTGATCTCGCCGTCGGCCTTGAGGTTCTCGACGACGGCCGACAGGTCCCCCTTGAGATCCTTGAAGCCGCGCAGGAGCCGTTCGGCCTTGAGGGGCTTGAATCTCAGCACGGTTATCTCAACCTGGACGGAGCGCGCTTCGCCCGCGGGTTTGTTCGTGTCCTGGGCATCGCAAACCAGGAGTGAGGTGAAAAAGGCAGTGAGAGGAAGGAGGAATTTCCAGCGGGTTTTCACGTCCACTAGGGAACGGAGCTATTGACATGCTTGCAACGCCTAAATACACACGGAGCGCGTTCGGCTCCGCTCCGGCAAGCCTCACACCGGCAGAGTCTTTCGCCTTCCCAAAAAACCCAACACAGGATCCTCACCATGCACCACCCACTGCGTCCTCAGAAGAATTCGCGAACCGGAACCAAGCTTCCGACGGGTATCCTTGCAGCCACCGTCTTGCTGGCGGCGATTCCTCAATCGTCCCACGCCGCAGACCTCTTCACCGTATCCGCGACCGACGGATTCACCACGACAAGGGCAGGGGATAAGAACATCGTGGACCTCATCAGCAGGCTAGTCCGGGCGGAGGGAGAGTTTCTTCCCTTCAACGGCGTCGCCTTCAACGCGGCCCTGAACTACGCGGGTGTGCGCAACGCCATCCAGTTCATCGAAAACGCCGCCGGCACATCGGTCACCCTTGGAATTCCGAGCACCGGTCTGAGCCGCACGTTCAACGGCCCCACGCGGTCCGACGTGGACGACCAGATCACCGCGTTCCTCAAAAAGGACGGCGCCGACGAGATGGCAAAATTTCTGAAGGCGATGAACCAAAGGTCGCTTGTCGCCGTCTCCGACGGAAATCCGAACAGCGCCACGGCCCGCGCCGCGTCGCAGAGCTTCAGCAGCTACGGCATGACCGACGCCGAGACCAATGACGAGAAGGAGAATCCTGACGAAGGCGGCACCCGTTCCGGATTCGGCATGGTCGCCGATGTCGGCACCATCGATGCCAACGGGATCAAGGGCCAGGTCTACAGCCTTCCTCTCTACGCCCGCTTCAAGCTGTCCAAGCGCGTCGGCCTGAACTTCGACATTCCCCTCAGCTACGCCGACTTCGAAGGCTCGACCGTCTTCGGTTTCGGCCTTGGCGTGGCGGTGCCGATCAAGGCCATCCCCCGCACCAAAGACAGCCCGTGGTATTGGCAGATCACTCCCTTCGGCGGCGCGACCGTCTCGGGCTCCGCGGACTTCGCCGCGGGCGGCATGCTGGCCAACGGCGGAATCGTCAGCCTGCTCGCACATGATTTCGGGAAGATGACGCTCTCCATGGGCAACCAGTTGAGCATCCATGAAGGCGTTCCTATCACCGTCGGCGACTACAGGTTCGATCCCGGTGTGAGCCAGCAGATCCTCAAAAACGGCCTCAAGCTCGACGTGCCGTTCGCGCGTCGCTGGGTCTTCGACCTCTACGGTATCCACACCAAGTTCGTCGAAGACGCCGCGGTCGACCAATACTTCACCGTCGGCGCCGGCATCGGCTACAAGCGGATCCCCAAACCCGGCTCCGCCAAGAAGAGCACCGGCTACATCAAACTCGGTTTCTACGCGGACATCGGAAGCGACTACACCTCGGCCCATGCCCACTTCGGCACCGGCTGGAAGTTCTAGTCGTCTACAAATTGCTCCTCGTCCGCCCGTCTTCCCGGTTCACGGGAGACGGGCGGTTTTCTTCGGCGAAGGCCGCTCAAGGCGCTCCCACTACGGGGTGCCGTGTCCGCACCAGCTCCAACACCTTAGGAATTTCCGTAATCCGGGCGACATTCAAGTAGTCGACCCCGTCGCGATACGCGGCGGGCAGGCTCTTCAGCTCCAACCCCAGGGACTTCTCCTCGAACGCCGCCGCGTGCAGGGCGTGCGCCGCCATCGCTCCCGTGCCCGAGACGACGACTTCCGCGCCGGGAAACCGTTCCTGCATCGCCGCGACCGCCCGGCGAATGTCCCAGACTCGCATGCCGTCCACCGTCTGCCCGAGCAGTTGGAAGCGCCGACGGATCTGCGCCTGTTTGCGGGCGTCGCCCGCCCACGCCGCGGGACCGACACCACGGGGCGGGAAGGCGACGATCGCCGTTCCATCCTCAGGCTGCGCCACGGCCTTCGTGGAAGAGTTGGCCACGTTTCCTGAAAACTCCGCGAGCGCTGCAGCGAAGCGTGGTTGGACGGATCCAAGCCATTCGGTCCAGCCGCCCTCGTCCACGACCCGCAGCTCCACACGCCGCACCGGGCTGCTCACGCGCTGGAGGACAACCAGCCTCAACGGAACGTGCGGCTGGCTCTCGAAGGCGAGGTTGCTGAGGCGCAGTCCTGCATCGAGCGCCGTCGCGCGTTCGACCAAGCGCGTGGGCCCGGCATCCGCAGGCCAGCCCATGAACACCCGCTCTCGAAGCGCCTTCCGCAGCGCGTCGAGCGACCCGATCGGTTCCACCGGGCGTTCTCCGAAGAACTGCTGCGCGGTCGTGTTGCGCTGGTCGCCCGGTAGCCGGTCGAAGACCCTGAGCTGCGTCGGGGCGAACGGCTTCGTGGCCGCGTCCGTCACCAGCGGATCGACGCCGCGGAGATGCTGGTTGAACCACCGCAGCACCGGCACCTGGAGATTCTGCGAGTCGGCGTGCCCGCCCGGGCCGATGACAAGGCCGATCTTCTCGGAGGCGCCGAGGAGCCCGTAGATCCGGCGCGTCTGGGCGAAGAGCCGGTTGACGCCGTCGAGCGGGAAGATGTTGTCCGCATCCGTGTTCACGACCAGCAGCGGCCGGGGCGCGATGAGCGCGGCGTTCAGGGGGAAGTCCCAGCGGTGCGTGTTCACGAAGAACATGCAGTCGCAATGCCCCTCCACGGCGCCGTCGCAGACGTGGTTCCGCAGGCCGGTGATGCCCGCGACCGGCGCGGCGGCCTTGATGCGTTCGTCCAGTGCGGCCGTGGTCCACGTGTAGCTGCCGCCGCCGCTGCGGCCCGTCATGCCGATGCGGGTGCGGTCCACCTCGGGCCGCGTCTCCAGATAGTCTAGCGCGCGGATGCTGTTCCACGCCTCGACGCCCGCCGGCGTGTAGCCGCGTGAATTCCACCACCATTGGCCGAGGCGGTAGGTGCCGTGGTGGTCGCCCTGGATTTCGCCGAGCTGGAGCGTGTCGATCACGAGGCAGACGTAGCCTTGCCGTGCGAACCACGAGCCGTGGTGCTGGTAGAACGTCTTGTTGCCCAGACTCACGCCGTTGGTCTTCACCTCGGCGTGGCCGCAGACGTAGAGGATCGTTGGAGCGGCGGCGGAGGTGTTCTTCGGCAGGTAGAGGTTGGCCGTGACGTAGAGGCCGGGCAGCGACTGGAAATGCAGCTTCTCCACCGTGAAGCCGTCCCCCTCGACCTTGCCGGTGACGATGGGCTTGAGATCCGTCCGCTGCGGCAACGGCCAGAGCCCGAGCATGTCGAACAACTCGCGCCGGCGCTCGTCGCGTTGTTGGATCCAATCGCGCGCGATGGCCACGTCGGAGAGACAGGCGGCTTCCAGCCTTGCGACCTCGGCCTCGAAGTAGGCGGCCAAGTTCGTGTCGGCGATGCGCCAATCCGCCGGGAACTGCTGGGCTTTCGCCGATGCGGTGAGAAGCCAGGCCGCAAGAAGAGCGCGACGAAATCCTTTGCGGAGGACCATGACGCAGTGTTGCGAGCGGGGTTCCGGTTCGTCAGGCGAAAACTTCCCGCGCCTTTCGCCGCGCCCGCGTTTGCTCCGGCCGTTCCCGCCTGCCAGTTTGAGGGCCGATGTCCGCAGCCCACCATTCCGTCGTCGAAATCACCGATCTTGCGAAGGCCTACGCCGGACGCACGGTGCTGGGCGGAGTGAGCTTCACCGTGGCCGCCGGCGAACGCGTGGCGCTGACCGGACCCTCCGGCTCCGGCAAGACCACGTTGCTCAACTGCCTCGGCGGCGTGGACCGCGCCGACTCGGGCAGCATTCGCCTCGACGGCCAGGCGCTGGAATCCCTCTCCAGCGACGGCCTCGCGGCGCTGCGTCGTTCGCGCATCGGCACCATCTTCCAGTTCTTCCACCTGCTCCCCACCTTGAGCGCCGCGGAGAACATCGAGTTTCCCCTCCAGCTTCTCGGCGTTCCCACGGCCGAACGCACGGAACGCGTCCGCGCCCTGCTGGACCGCGTGAAGATCTCCCACCGCGCCGACGCCCGGCCGGCGCAGCTTTCCGGCGGCGAAATGCAGCGCGTCGCCATCGCCCGTGCGCTCGTCCATCGGCCCGCGCTCATCCTGGCCGATGAACCCACTGGCAACCTCGACTCCGCCAACGGCGCCATCGTCCTCCAGCTCCTCCGTGAATTGACCGACGAAACCCGCACCGCGCTGGTGCTCGTGACTCACAGCGAGGAAGCGGCCGGCATCTGCCATCGCCGCATCCACCTGCGCGACGGCCTTGTGGTGGAAAGTTGACGTTGGATTTCAACGGAGCCGTGGAAGGGGCTTCCAGAAAGCGGTCGGATCTCCATGCTCGTTGCATGCATCCGTTCCTTTCACGCATTGCCGGACTTGTCCTGACAACCAGTTCCCTCCTCGCCGCCGACCAGCCGCCCGTTCCCGCAACGCCTCCCGCCAAGAAGGCCCAGCCGCAATTCAACTACCCGACGCATCCGGACTCGCTGCCGATGGACGGCGTGCCCCAGGGCAAGCTCGAAGGTCCGTTCCTCTTCCGCAGCCAGGTCTTCACCAACACCGTCCGCAAGTATTGGGTCTTCGTTCCCGCGCAATACAACGCCGCCAAGCCCGCCGCCGTCCTCGTCTTCCAGGACGGCCAACGCGCCACCCGCACCAACGGCGTCCTCCGAGTGCCGCAGGTGATGGAGAACCTCATCGCGAAGAAGCAGATGCCCGTGACCATCGGCATCTTCATCACGCCCGGTTCCAAGGGTGAGGAATACGCCGAAGTGGGCGGCGGCAATCCGAACAACCGCAGCTTCGAATACGATTCGATCGGCGACCGCTACGCGAAGTTCATCATCGACGAGATGCTCCCCGAGGTCGGCAAGACCTACAACCTGACCAAGGACCCCGAGATGCGGGCCATCGGCGGCACGAGCAGCGGGGCGATCTGCGCCTTCAACGCCGCGTGGGAAAGGCCCGACCAGTTCCGCAAGGTCATCAGCTGCATCGGCAGCTTCACCGACATCAAGGGCGGGCACGTCTTCCCCCAGCTCATCCGCGACACGGCCAAGAAGCCGATCCGTGTGTTCATCGAGGACACGAACAACGACAACCCGAGCCCGAACAATCCCAAGCGCGACTGGCATCTCCAGAACATCGCGATGGTCGAGGCGCTGAAGGAGAAGGGCTACGACTTCACCCACGTCTTCGCCGATGGCGTCCACTCCGACGCGCACGGCGGTTCGATTATGCCCGACATGATGCGCTGGCTGTGGCGCGACGCGGTAAAGTGAAAGGAGCCTGAAAACTCAGGCGCTTTCAGAGGAAGGAGAGACTTCGACCTGATCGGCGAACTCCGCCGGGATTGCGGTCGCGGACATCTTGCCGTCGGCGGTCTTGCTCACGCACACAGCGGTGATGCGGCCGATGGCGGCGAGCGTGCGCCCGGAGTCGTTCACCTTGGTAAAGCGGAACTCGTAGGTCAGAGCCTTGGACTTCTTCTCGATGACCCGCAGATGGATCTCCACTTCGTCCTCGAAGCGCAGCGGGGCCTTGAAGTCGCAGCTCGCATGCACGCGCGGCCACCCTACGGCCGGATCGGTCATCCGCATGGCCACGGAGAAGCCGAGCGAGCGGAAGAAAGCGTGCTCGGCCGTCTCCATGAACCGGAAAAACATGGAGAAATGCATGATGCCCGCCATGTCGGTATCGGAGAACTCGACGCGGCGGATGACTTTGAACTCGCTGGCCATGCCCGGAGCCTCGCGCATCGCCGAAGAGTTTTCATCCAAGAAACGGCGGAAGGCGTAGCGATGATTCCGTCGCGGTAGCCCTGCTGCCATAATGGCTACGCGGGCCTTCGGAAATCGGGAAAACTCCGCCCCTCATTTTTTTCCGGCACCCTTGTCTAACGAAACGAACTCAGGATAAAGCGAAAGCCCACGGTGCTATTGCTTTGGCCCGGACTATATCTACCCCGGGATGCCGAGCGGCAGTCTTTTGCTTCAACGCCCCAGCTGCCCCCGCGCCCCACGCGTTGAAAACCTGAACTGGAACCTGTCGGGTCAGTCACCGCTTGCGAGAGATATCCAGCGGCCCAGTCTAGGCACCACTCCCGGACGTTCCCGTGAGTGTCGTAGAGCCCCCAAGCATTGGGTGCCTTGGTTTTTGCTGGATGAGTTTTGCCTTCAGAGTTCTTGGAATGCCAACCAAGAGCATCAATTTCACCCGCATAGGCACCAGTAGTCCCAGCGCGGCAGGCATACTCCCACTCGGCCTCCGTCGGCAGGTCGAACTGCCAACCTTCAGGCAATAGCTCTTCCTCTCTGAGATGTTTCGTCAACTTACGACAAAACTCCCTGGCAGCCTGCCAGTTTACGTTTTCCACTGGCAGTCTGTCTCCTTTGAAAAAACTTGGGTTCATCCCCATGACGGCTTCCCACTGCTCCTGTGTGCACTCTGTCGCTCCCATGAAGAATCCCCTGCTCAACAGCACTTCGTGCTGGATTTCATCGCTACTACGCCCGGGCTCGTAATCAGGGCTACCCATTCGAAAACTACCTGAGGGAATCCAGCAGAGAACCACGTCAGGTATTTTGGTCGGCAGTTTCAAAACTTCACCACCCACCAATTTCCGGCGAGAAACGCTAGCTCTTGAGAGCGCTGCCACCAAGGACCGCTCCCGCTTGTCTGCATCTTCTTTGGCTCGGGCCGCTTCGACTTTGGCTTTGGCCGCTTCCACTCTGGCTTTGGCAGCAGCAACAAGAGGAACCGCCTTTTCTGTCGCCTGTGCAGCCCATCTCACTTCATCCATGTTTGGAGATACGGCACCGTCGTCGGCAGAAAATGAATTCAAGACACGCAACAAACCCTCCGAGTCGGTGACCATTGAGTCATTCGACAACAACATTTTGCTTCGCCTTTCCTTCAATGAAACAATCCAAACGTATTTCTCGGTTTTCGATCCTGTTTGCCGGCTTTCGCGAGCCAATAACCATGAATCACTCGTCGCCCGGACCGTGAATTGGCCGTCACCGTCGGTCTTGGTTTGCAGTGGAGGCAAAGAACCAAAAAGTTTGTCCGCTAATTGGGGGCCACTCATCCCGAATTCAATCCTGGCCCTCCGCTGCCGGGTTTCGCGCACCATAGCTTCCACTTCGGGAACCTTTACGCCTGTTGACATAAGCGCTTCCATTTTCCGCTCCAGTTTTTGAAGAACTTCCTGGTTGGCAGAAGCTTGCCGGAACGCGCCAGCTGTCTTCACGGCCAGCTGTCTCATTTCGTCGCCAGAAACCACATAGATGGCCACCAACCCAAGCTTAACGTTGTCACGTCCCTCGGTGACGATGAACACCTGCCCATTGATGGTCTTCTCCTGCGAACACCCAGATAGGAGGGCCGCAACGAGAATGGCAAATAGGCAAAGCCAAATAGAGCTCAGGTCAAACCTCATGCAAAGCAGCCTGCACAACGGCAAATTCTCAATCAATCCGGGACTGCGCCTCTTCACGTCGGTGGCTACCGTTTGGTTACTTCACCACCATCTCCGTGAACGGCGGGACGTAGGCCTGGAGGTAGACGAGCACGCCGACGAGCGACGCCAGCACCAGACTGTGCCAGAACACGCGGCGGAGGATGGCGCCTTCCTGTCCGAAACACCGCGTGGCCGTGCTCGCCACCACGATGCTCTGCGCGTCGATCATCTTGCCCATGACGCCCCCTGAGCTGTTGGCCGCGCCCATGAGGATGGGGCTGAGCCCAAGCTGTTCGGATGTGATTTTCTGCAGGCTGCCGAAGAGGACGTTCGACGCCGTGTCCGATCCGGTGAGCGCCACCCCGAGCCAGCCGAGCAACGTGCCGAAGAACGGGTAGAGCGATCCTGTTCCCGCCAAGGCCAGCCCGAGCGTCGCGTCGATGCCGCCGTATTTGGTGATGTTTCCCAGCGCCAGCATCCCCGCGACGGTCATCAGCGAGAACCGGATTTGCCAGATGGTTTCCAAGTAGGTCTTGAGCAACGCGGCGGGCCGGAAGCCCATGGCGAATCCCGCGACGATGGCTGCGCAGAGAAGTCCGGTGCCGGTGGCGGACGGGATGTTCAGCTTGAACTCGGCGGCCTCGGGTTTCGGATTGGCGGGACTGACGGGCGGCGTGCGCTGCACCGCGTTGTGCAGGCCGGGCATGGCGATCTTGCCATTGTAGACGGCGTCGAGGCGCGTCTTCACGGCGGGTGTGCCCCAGGCGAGGAGGAAGGCGGTGAGGATGAGCCAGGGCGTCCAGGCTTTGAAGACCGATGCGGCCGGTGAAGCGGATGAGCCGGTGGGCTCGGGAGCAAGGGAGCCTGGATCGGACGACAGCTTCCAGCCGTCGCTCGGTTTCCAGAACCGGCAGAGCAAAACCACGGCGCCGATGGAACACGCGCCGGCGATGGTATCGACGAGCCAAGGACCGTGGAAGTTGGAGACGAGGAACTGCGGGATGGCGAAGGCGATTCCGGCCGTCAATGCCGCCGGCCACACGGCCAGCATTCCACGCCAGCCAGCCAGCGCACCGACGACCCAGAAGGGGATGATGAACGAGAAGAAAGGGAGCTGGCGTCCGACCATCTTGGAAACCTTCAACGCATCCAGGCCGGTGACTTGTTCCAGCGTGGTGATGGGGATGCCCAGCGAGCCGAACGCGACGGGCGCCGTGTTCGCGATCAATGCGAGACAGGAAGCGGTGACGGGATTGAAACCAAGCTGGATCAGGATCGCTCCGGTGATCGCGACCGGTGCGCCGAAGCCCGCCACGCCTTCGATGAACGCACCGAAGCAGAAGGCGATGAGGATGAGCTGCACCCGCGAATCGGGGGCGACGCGAGCGAGGCTGTCCCGCAACACGGCGAAGAGCCCGGCCTTCACCGTGAGTTGGTAGAGGAACAGGACGTTCAGGATGATCCAGCCGATCGGAAACAGGCCGAACAACGCGCCGTAAACGCCAGCGCCCGCCCACGCCGCCACCGGCATCCTGTAGACGAAGAGCGCGACCACCGATGCGGCGGCGAGACCGATCAACGCGGCGTGGTGGATCTTTACCCGCCCGCTGGCGATGGCCCCGAGCATGACGATGACGGGAAACGCGGCCACCAGCGTGGAAAGCCACGGCGAACCGATCGGGTCGTAGTTCTGCAGCCAGATCATGGGATGCGCCGGAGGCTACGGAGGCGGGGCATGGATGAAAAGAGGTTCATCCACCAACGCCACAAGGGATCTTGGCGGAGTCGGGTCTTTCTCGCCCTCCTTCTCCCTCTCGTTCTCGAAACCCGGCGAGAAGGAGAACGAGGGCGCGGACGAGAAGGATTGCGGTGAAGCCACATCCCCGCACTTGCCTTTCGGCTGCCGTCGTTCGCACCTTTCCGACCAGCCATGATCATCACGCGTTCACCCCTTCGCATAAGCCTCGGCGGCGGCGGCACCGATCTTCCCTCCTACTACGAACGCCACGGCGGTTTCCTCGTGGCCGCGGCCATCGACAAGTATATCTACACGACCCTGCACCAGACCTTCGTGCCGGACCTCATCGTGAAGTATTCCAAGCTCGAGCGCGTCCCGTCGGCCAAGCAGATCGAGCATCCCATCATCCGCGAAGCTTTCGATCTCGTGGGCGTGGAGGGCCCGTATCTGGATATGACCAGCATGGCCGACATCCCGGCCGGCACCGGCCTGGGTTCCTCCGGCAGCTTCACCACCTCGCTGCTCAAGGCCCTCCACAGCTACAAGAAAAACCTCGTCCACCCGGCCGAGCTCGCCGCCCAGGCCTGCTACATCGAGCTGAACCGCCTGCGCGAACCCATCGGCAAGCAGGACCAATACATCGCGGCCTACGGCGGGATCACCTGCTTCGAGTTCCAGCGCGACGGCAACGTCAAAGCCTGGCCCCTCAAGCTCTCCGAGGAGACCCTCTACAACCTCGAGGACAACCTCCTCCTCTTCTTCACCGGCTACAGCCGTTCCGCCTCGTCCATCCTCAAGGAACAGCACGACAAGTCGAAGCAGGACGACCAGGCGATGCTGGAGAATCTGCATTTCATCAAGGACCTCGGCCGGCAGAGCGCCGCCGCGATGGAGAAGGGCGACCTGCGCGAGTTCGCCCGGCTCATGGACGTCCACTGGCAGCGCAAGAAGGAGCGCAGCGGCAACATGAGCAACGGCCAGATCGACCAGTGGTATGAGACCGCCCGGGCCAACGGCGCCCTCGGCGGCAAGCTCATCGGCGCGGGCGGCGGCGGCTTCCTCATGTTCTACGCCGACGAGGACAAGGCGAAGCTCCGCCACGCCATGAGGCAGGCCGGCCTGACCGAAGTCCGCTTCCGCTTCGACTTCCAGGGCACGAAGGTGCTGGAGGGGTGAGGCCCCACTCACATTTAGCCGCTTTCACCTGTGAACAGCGACGAAGAGGAAATTCCACCATTCAAGGAGAGGACTCTAGGGGACGTCGTTAAACGATGTCTTGTGCTCTACGGGGTTCTCGGAGCCGGCCATGGAGTGCCGAGATCAGACGTGATCGAATGGCTTACGCGAGAGTCCTTACTGGATTCGATCTCGCCCCAAGAACATCTGCTGCTTCTCGGCAGCACTCCAACTCAACAACAACTTACCAACGCGACATGGCGGGCCGAGGCGCTAGTTCCTATCATATGGGCTTTGAATCTGTTTGAAGCGATACCTGAACCAACACGCCTTTGTGATCTTGAATTGATTCAGAAGAATATCCCTGAAATCGGGAGCTCGACTGCTTCCTTTGTTTCGGAAGCAAGACTTCGTTCTGCGGATCAAATTGCGGACGCCAACCACGAGATTTATCACATTCACTGGAGCGTTCGTGATGCGCGTTTATTTGGACGACCGATCCCCAACTCCCTAGTTCCAGGAGTAGTTCAGGAAAGACACTACGCGCTTAACTGGCTGATCGGATATTTGGATCAGGACTGGGACGACGTGACGACCGACACATGACATCGCTCGCCGACATTCCCCTCGCCATCCTCGCCGGTGGTCTCGCCACGCGACTGCGGCCGATCACGGAGACGATTCCCAAGTCGCTCGTGGCCGTGGCCGGGCGGCCGTTCATCGAGCACCAGCTCGAACAGCTCCAGCGCGAGGGCATCCGCCACGTCGTCCTCTGCGTCGGTTATCTCGGCGAGATGGTGCGCGATGTGGTGGGCGACGGCTCGCGCTTCGGCCTGCGGGTGGACTACTCGTTCGACGGCCCCAAACTGCTCGGCACCGGCGGCGCGCTGCGCCAGGCATTGCCGCTGCTGGGCGAGACCTTCTTCGTCCTCTACGGCGATTCGTATCTCCCCATCCCCTTCGCGCCCGTGGCCGAGACGTTCCTCAAGTCGGGCAAGCAGGGCCTGATGACCGTCTATCGCAACGAGGGCAGCCATGACACGAGCAACGTGGTCTTCACCGACGGCCGCATCCGCATCTACGACAAGAAGGCGAAGCTGCCCAAGATGCGGCACATCGACTACGGGCTGGAACTGCTCAAGCCAGCCGCCTTCGAGCCGTTTGCCGGCCGTGAAGCCTTCGATCTCGCGGAGCTGTTGCAGGACCTGCTCCGCCGCGACCAGCTCGCCGGACACGAAGTGCTGACGCGCTTCTACGAAATCGGCTCGCACGCGGGGCTGACCGAGCTGGATACGCTGCTGGCGAAGTAACCGGACAACGCGGACATCTCCTTCCGAGAAAAGAAAAACGCCCGGCTTTGCAGCCGGGCGTTTCAATTCTTGGCGGAACTTCCGCGGGTCCGATCAGGCGGCGGGAGTCGCGGCGACATCCTCGTATTTCGCGTTCTGGGCGAGGAGGTCGAGGACCTTCTCGTGGAGGATCTGTTCACCGACCTGGTTGATGCCGCCGTTTTCCTGCAGGTCCTTGGCCAGCTTCTCGGGCGTGGTCTGATACTGCGCGGCCATGGCCTGGATGCGCTGGACCATGTCGATCTGCTCGACCTTCACTCCTTCCTTCTCGGCGATGCGGCCGAAGATGAAGGCGGCCTTCACGCGCTCGCGGGCGGTGATGGTCGCGCTCTGGAAGATGTCGTTCTTCTGGGCCTCGATCGTCTCCTTGGGCACGCCGCGGCGCTGGTTCTCGTTGACGATGTTGTAGACGAGGTTGCGGGTCTCCTGGTTGACCATGCCTTCGGGCAGCTCGCATTTGACCGAGTCGAGCATGTGCTTGATGAGCTGGTCGCGGATGCCGCGCTTCTGGCGGCCGTTGCGGTCGTTCTGGAGTTCCAGCCGGACGGCGTCGCGGAGATTGTCGACGCTCTCGGTGCCGAGGGTCTTGGCGAACTCGTCGGTCAATTCGGGGGGGATCTTCTCCTTCACCTCGACGACCTCGATCTCGTAGGTGCCCTTCTTGCCGGAGAGCAGCGGCTGGACGAACTCCACGGGGAACTCGACCTCGATGGTCTTCTTGTCCCCGGCGGACGTGCCCTGGAGCTGGTTGCCGAACCCGGGGATGAATCCCTCGCCGTCGGCGGAGATCCAGAAGTTCTTCTGCTCGGTCAATCCCTTCGAAGCCGGGGCGATCTCGGTGATGGGCTTGCCATCAACGGTGCCGGTGTAGTTCACGACGACGAGGTCGGTCGCGAGCGCGGCCCGGGCGACGGTGTTGAACTGGGAACCACGGTCGCGGAGACGGTCGATCGCGCCGGCGATCTCGGCATCGCTCACGTCGGTCGACTCGCGCTTCACGGCGACGCCCTTGTATTCGGGCAGGTCGAAGTCGGGCGCGGTCTCGATGGTGGCGGCGAACTGGAGCGTCTGGCCCTTGCCGAACTGGATCTCCTCGATGTCGGGATAGCCGACGACGTTGAGCTTATGGTCCTTCACGGCCTGGCGGTAGGAATCGCCGATGAGCTTCTTCTTCACCTCCTCCTGGATCTGCGTCTCGAAACGCTTGGTCACCATAGCGAGAGGCGCCTTGCCTGCGCGGAAGCCGGGGAGCGCGACCTCCTTCTGGAAATTCTTGGCGACATCGTCGAACGACTTGTCGACGGCCTGGGCGTCGACATCGACGCGCATGAGCTTCTTGCAGGGGGCCAGCGTTTCTACGGTTACATTCACAATCAGACCTTTCAGTTGAACAGTGCCAAAAAGGGCGGCCGGAGAATCCGGGCACCCGACAACGGGTCGCGGAGGCTAGGTTTCGCGGTATTCACCGTCAAGCATGCCGTCCGGTTGGCTCTGTCCCATTCGTGCTCCTACTCGTTCTCTTAATCCGATTAAGACAAAGACTACGAATCCGGACCAAGAAACTACCGTCCGGATTTCCCGGGCCCTTACGCGGGGCGGATGACCGGAAGCGGCGGTGGCTCAGCATTTCGCGGACTTACGCTTCTTTCCGATCGTCCCGCGTTGCTCGGCCTTGCGGATGTAGTCGGGAGCAAAAGGGACTTGGCAGGAATTGTCCCCGAGGTCCGCCATCACGGGACCGATCCTCTCGGCGGTTTCCTTGGCAATGGCGGTCAAGGGCTGGACATGGCAGCCGAGCGCGATGATGAAGCCGTTCATCTGGTAGCGCACCACGTCGGGTGCCTGGTGCATCGACTTCTGGACGCGCTGGAGCAACCGCTTCAACGCGGCCAGATCGAGTCCCTCGTCAGGCTTGATTGAAACCAGGCTCGCCAATGTCGCCCATCCCACGACGGCGGTCAGCGGCGCCTTTGCATCGATCCATTCCACGGCCAGCTCCCAGCCGTGCGGGCTGCCGGCCGCGACCCACGGCACGGTCGCTCCGCAGAGCCCCCGGCAATAAGCCGCCTTCACCCAGCGCCGAAGATCGGCCTTCGTCATCTTCGCATCGTCGGCGATCAGTCCGGCCAGATACATCGCGTCGTAGTTGCCGGTGTCGTAGAGGTCGAGCGCGAGCCGGTGGTCCTTCTTGATGCGCTTCACGATCTTCTGGAGCTCGCTGATCTTCACTCCGAAGCAAGGCTCCTTCGCGCCGTGGTTGAAGAGGACGCGTTTGTAGCCGGCGCTTCCAAGGGGTTTTATCTCTTCGAGGATCTCTTTGGCGGTCATGGGCATTCTCCATTCGACGTGCGGCGGTTCAGTTCGGGCTGTCGAACTTCAGTAGGGACTCCGGGTTCCGCGGGCAACCGTTTTGTCCGCCGTCCAAAACCCGTTCACCGCATCCGATCCGCCAGATCATCGCTGTAGCCGGTGAGTTCGAGGAAAGCCGCACCGACCACTTTGCCCGCTCCATTGCGCACACGACAGGCGCCTTCCCAATACGAGATGCCGCACAGATCGCCCAGGAGTTCCTGGGCGGCGGCGAGCGGTTCAAGCCGGAGCACGCGCTCGGGTCCGTGGCCTTCCGGCACCCGGATCTCAATGCCGGCCGGATAGACGCCGCCGGTCACGGGGCTCTTCCATTGACCGATGGGCTTCCAGCCGAACTGCTCCGCTGGAACCTGGCGCACACGGCCTTCGCGATCGACGTGGGCCAGCGTGGAGAAGCGGTCGATGGAACCGTCTTTGCGCCGCAGGACGTAGATCATCAGCTCCGACCCGTCGTCGAGCTGCACCGCCGTCCAATCCCAGCCGACCTGGGCGCCGTCCAGCTGGCTGGAGCTGATCTCGTGGTCCATCCACGAGAGGCCGGTGACCTCGACCGTTTCGCCGCCCAGCCGGAGCGTGCCGCCCGTCTCCAGCCGCGTGAACGTCAGGTAATGGCTCACGGCGGAAGGATCGGAGCCTTTCCTGGAAACGCCGTTGGTTCCGAAGACGACGAGCGGTTTCGACGGCTTAAGCGTGAGGACGAATGCCGCTTCGGCCCGCACACCGCCGGTGAGCGTCATCGTTTCGGACTTCGGATCGGTCATGGTCAGCCGCCACGGGCCGTTGAAGACGTCGAGGCCGTTGGTCGAGGAACCGGCGTCCCAGCCGGAGCGGTTGATGCGTTCCTGGTGGAGGAACTTCCCGGAGCGTTCGTCGAGCAAGGCGATATGCGCGAGATAGAACTGGTCCGTGTTGGTCGCATTTGTAGTCCCGCCGGGAGCCGAGCGCCGGAAGAACGTCGCCTGATAGCCGAAGCGGCGGCCGTCCTTCGCGAAGAGGTGCCCCGTGACATACCACCACTCGATCTTGAACTCCGGATGGCTGCCGTGATCGCGCGGGAAAACGAAGTGACGGCCGGGCTGCGGGACCGCAAACCCGTCGGAGGTGAAGAGCGGAGTCGCAGCCGATGAAGCGAGAGGGAGAACGAGGCCGAGAAGGAGGAGGAACAACCAACATCGAACAACCCACATCGAACGCCTCAGAAGCGACGTCGCCATGCGGATGTTACTATGTTCGCTGTTCGATGTTGGCTGTTCGATGTTCATTGTTCCCAAAATCACTCCTCCCGATCCGCCGGCAGCGCCGCGCCCCAGCGTCCAACGAACAAGCCGACGCCGCTTCCCGCCGCCAGCACCAGCGCCATGAGCGCGCCCAATTCCAGCAACGGCACGTCGGCTTGGAGCGTCCAGCCGAAGGTCTGTTTGTTGATGACGAAGATCAGGAGCCAACCCAACGCCAGGCTTGTGACCAATCCGGCAGCGAGTCCCGCCGACGCCGTGAGCAGGCCTTCGACGGCCGTGGCGCGGGCGATCTCCGGATGCGTCATGCCGAGAGCGCGGAGGGTGGTCAGTTCATTGCGTCGTTGCAGCAACAGGCTCGCGAGTGTCATGGCCAGGCCGATGACCGCGACCATCACGCCGATGAACTCCAACGCGTAGGTGATCGAGAATGTCTGCCGGAAGATGCGGAGGATCTCGCGGCGGATGTGGCTGTTCGTGAAGACAGACAGTCCGGGGTTTTCGCCGACGAGTTCCGAGCGGACGCGGTCGGGTTCCACGCCGGGCTTGAGCTTAAGGATGATACTGCTCGCGAGGTCGTTCTGGAACCACTCCGCCATGCGGAGGCGTTCGGTCACGATGGAGCCGCGTTCGTTGCCGTAGTCCGCGAAGACGGCGGCGATGCGGACGCGCTTCGGGCCCGAAGGCGTCGGCAGATCGAGCGCATCGCCGGCTTTTTTCTGGAAACGTTCGGTGAAACTTTCGCTGACGAACACCGCTTCGCCGCGGTTGGCAGCGGCGAAGTCCTCGGGCGACGGAGGCTTCATCCACGCGAGGTGCGCGTGCTTTTGCGCAAACGAAAGATCGGCGCCGACGAGCATGGTGGGCCCGCCGGGCAGGAGGATTTCACCGGCTTGGATGACGTTGGCCGCGAGGACATCGGGCCGGGCGACGATTGAGCGCCAGACGTTGGTAGAAATGCGGTTGTCGGTCGACGCGCTCTGCGCTCCTGCGCTCGACATGTAGAGGTCGGCCTCAAAGGTGCGCTCGATCCAGCCACGCATCGTCGTGCTGAAACTGCCGACAAGGATAGCCATGCCAGCCGTCATGGCGACGGCGCAACACAGGCTCGCGGCCGCCAACCGATGCCGTCCCGTCGGGGGCCGCACCTGCGAGATGGCGAGGCGAAGGAGCGGCGAGCGGAGGCCAAGGTCGAAACGTGAAGGTAGGGCGGGCATCTTGCCTGCCCCAGGTGACTCCTTGGCTCGGCCAGGCTGGAAGCGCTGCCCTACGTTTCCGCCGCTCAACAGCCGGGAGATTCCGTGCAGCAATTCTCCGGCGAAGATTCCGCCGCTGAAGATCCAGCAGAGCGCCGCGCCGTAGCCGCCCAGCGGGAAACGGATGCCGCCGTCGAAACGGAGCGGCGGCAACAGCGCCAGCGCGACGCCGATAAACGCCAGCGCAAAAGCCAGCGGGCGGCTTCGCAGCGCCCATGGCCCCGGTGCGGAAGATCCGCCGCGCACGAGCAACTGCGCCGGCGGCGTGGTGGCGGCGGATTTCGCGGGAGCGATGCCCGCCAGCACACCGGCCACCACCCCGAGCGCCACCGCCAGCAGGATCTCCGTCGGCGTGAGCGCGGCGGATTAGGCGGACGT